>NZ_VMMM01000024.1:0-56776 GCF_013277195.1 Streptococcus sp. 2579 | reverse complement strand
CGTATCGGAACATTTTAAGAGACCTAAGAGGCCGAGAATCACCAATCTCAGCCTCTTCTTCTATCGTGAGAATATGATTATTCACTATCCAGTTTGATTAAGATAGAAACAAAGTTATACTCAATGAAAATCAAAGAGCAAACTAGGAAGCTAGCCGCAGGTTGCTCAAAGCACTGCTTTGAGGTTGTAGATGAAACTGACGAAGTCAGTCACATATATAATCCAAGGCGACGCTGACGTGGTTTGAAGAGATTTTCGAAGAGTATTAACTAATTTCTTCTTACCAATTCCACCATATCATAAGGCAGGGTATTGGCAGCTTCCTTCAGAGAATAGTTCTCTAAGTTATTGACATTTTGTCGTAATTTCTTGGCATACTTGGTCGTAATCAATCGTTTCTCTTCATATTCAAAAATCAACTTGCGCTCCAAATAATAGCCCCTCAGCATCTCATCAATATTATTAGGTTTGATACGTGTAATAACCCGTTCGACAAAGGCACCACTGCTGATAATAGCTGTTTCACGAAGACGAGACTCCTGCATAAAACTAATCAAAGAGCGTCTATATACTCCCTTCAGGTTTTCCAAACTTTCAATAATCATCTCTGTATTGGCAAGATAGAGCTCTGCAATTTGGTCATAATCAAGAGCACGGAGACGGCTTTTCTCCTTGTCCTTCCAGCTACGGAAGGTCTTTCCGAGAGTAAAAACTTCATGAAGGAGAAAACGTAAAATCCGCAAAGAAACAAGGAAATAATAGGTCAATCGTGATGCAAATTTACGATTGATGCCTCGTTCTATATTTTTCAGATAACGTTGGTAAACTCGGTAAGCACGATTGCTAATGTTTCCCTCTTCATAGGCCTGTTCCAATCCATCACTTTCAATACTAAGAATCAAGAGTTTCAAAGCAGCCCAGTCTTCTTGAGCTCCCTTATTTTCTTGACTCAGGATGAGATTTTCAATACGTCCATGGTAATTGTCAATGGCTGCATAGAGAGGAAGCTTATTTCTGGTATCTTCCAACTCTTTTTCCAACTCTAGCGTTACTTCATTCAAAATGGCGATATGCATGAGATAATCCTTGCTTTCCTCCTGTTCATCAGAAAGATGAGGCAAGACCACGAGGCCTGTTAAAAAGCTGACAAGCGTCACACCTGCAACAAGGAAAAGCAAGAGAGGATACTCCTGCTCTAAATTACTTGGTATCAGAAGAATCGTAGCAATCGACACCGTTCCCTTGACACCTGAGAAGGTCAAGAGAAGCATGTCCTTCATATACTTATTTAGCTTTTTCTTGAGACGTCTAGTCCTATAGGCATAATAGCCATAGATCATGACAAAACGAATAGCAAAGAGGACAAAGGTCAGGGCGACAAGAGATCCCAATAAAAGTAAGGGATTATAGATTGGATTGGTTAAGATAGGCTCTGCTATCATTTCCAGCTCCATCCCTAAAATCATAAAGACAGAACCGTTGAGCATAAAGTTGACTGTGTGCCAGACCGTCTCGGTCACCGTATCCACTTGGGCTTCGAGGAGCGTAATTTTCTTAAAACGGCTTGCCTTTAAAATCCCAGCAACTACGACGGCAATAATCCCTGAAACATGGACTTCTTCTGCCAGGAAGAAGGTCACCAGAGGCAAACTCAATTCTAATAAAAGCTCACTAGCAATATCCGTTGCGCGCACACTTAGCAAGAAGCTATGGAGGAAACGGTTGGTCATGGCTGTTAAAAATCCAATTAAAAAACCACCTAGGATTGAAAAGATGAGCGAACTACTAGCTTGCCCAAGAGAAAAAGCTCCAGTTGTCCAAGCTGTCAAAGCTACCTGAAAAGCCACCAAACCAGAAGCATCATTCAAGAGTCCTTCACCTTTAAGAATATTGGACACGCGCTTAGGAAAGCTAAAGCGCTCAGAAAGAGAGGCAAAGGCAACCAAGTCCGTAGGGCCAAGGGCCGCCCCAACAGCCAAACAAGCTGCCAAAGGAAGGCTGAACCAAAGAAGGTGGGCCAAGCCACCCAAACTCAGAGTCGAGATAAAAATCACTGGAAATATGAGATAGATAATAATTCGCCAGTGTTTTAAAATAGCTGTAATATCCGCTTCTTCGGACTCTCGGAAAAGCAAGGGCCCGATAACCAGTGCCAAAAACAACTCCGTATTGAGGTGAAAGTCGGTATTGGGTAAAAAGAGACCAATCACAATTCCCAAAAGAATTTGCACCAAAGGGAGAGGCAAAAAGGGCAGGAGCTTATTGGTTGTACTTGAAACAATCAAGACCAGTAAAAACAGGATGAGGTAAATCAGTAATTCCACGCACGTCCTCCTTAATCTTTTTTACAACAGGATTCAAAAATCTCCTTCTGCTCTTTGATTTTTTGGTCAATCTTGGAACAATCCTTGTGCTCAATTTTTCTCTGGCACCGTTCCATTTCAAGAGCAACTAATTTTTTCTTGATTTTAAGCATTTTTTTGCTCATATGCGCTTGGTCTAGCACTCCCACTGCTCGTTCGTGGTGGGTTGATTCAACAAAATTCTGGCGCATGGCATCCAGCTTTTCACGTAGGTATTGTTTATCCATGTCTATATCTCTCTAATTTTTCAATCATTACTAAAAATGGTGGGTTGTTGACTTGGTTTAAAGTTCGGTAAATGGCAGCTGTGTACTCTTGTTGGTTCAACTGGCTAACAAAATCCAAGACAGCATCTCTCTCGAGGTCGCCTCCTTCATGACCATAGTAGATCATAATGGCAATCCGTCCACCTTTGACCAGCAAATGACATAGCTTTTCTAGTGCCTCAATCGTTGTCCGGGGTCGGGTGATGACAGACTTATCAGCTGACGGTAAATAGCCCAGATTAAAAATCCCTGCCTTGGCTTCTGTCACAAACTGGTCCAGTGTCTCATGGCCTTGCAAGATTAACTGGGCATTTGTGTAACCAGCCTGGTCCAAACGCTCTTGCGTCTTTTCCAAGGCTTGTTCCTGAATATCAAAGGCATAGACTTTCTTGGCTAGTTTGGCTAAAAAAAGCGTGTCATGACCATTTCCCATAGTCGCATCCACTACGATATCCTCTTTTGTCACTATTTCAGCCAAAAAATCATGTGCCATCTCAAGTGGTCTTTTCATTTTCAAACTCCTGCTTTACAGCCTTGCATCCTTGAACACTTCCACGACGTCGCATTTCAGTTTCAATAGCATTTAGCACTTCCCATTTATTGAGGCTCCACATAGGCCCAATCAGCATATCCCTAGGTGCATCTCCCGTGATTCGATGGATGACGATATGTTTGGGAATGATTTCCAGTTGGTCACAGATGACCTTGACATACTCGTCCTGACTCATCAACTGTAAACGTCCCTCGTGGTAATCTCGTTGCATACGCGTATTTGTCATAAGATGGAGCAAGTGCAGTTTAATCCCTTGAATATCGTTATCCGTGACACAGCGGCGGACATTTTCAATCATCATCTCATGGGTTTCACCAGGAAGTCCATTGATCAGATGGGAAACAATCTCAATCTTGGGATACTTTCTCAAACGCTTAACCGTCTCCACGTACAATTCATAGGAGTGGGCACGGTTAATCAGATCAGAGGTTGCCTCATAAGTGGTCTGCAAGCCCAATTCAACCGTCACATGCATGCGTTTCGACAACTCAGCCAAATATTCGATGGTTTCGTCGGGTAAACAGTCTGGGCGCGTTCCAATATTGATTCCTACTACACCTGGCTCATTGATAGCCTGCTCATAGCGCTCTCGGATGACTTCCACCTTTTCATGGGTGTTGGTAAAATTTTGAAAATAAACCAGATACTTCTGAACATCTGGCCATTTACGATGCATAAAGTCAATTTCCTTATAAAATTGCTCACGGATAGGCGCATCTGGTGCTACAATAGCATCTCCAGAACCTGAAACCGTACAAAAAGTACAACCTCCATGAGCTACAGTCCCATCACGATTGGGACAGTCAAATCCCGCATCAATAGGGACTTTAAAGGTCTTTTCTCCAAAGAGTTTTCGATAATAATCATTCAAGGTATTATAAGATTTCATAACTTTCATTATAACAAAAATCACCCACAATCTCAAAAGCCTGACTTTCCTATAAATTCCTCTGTTTCTCGTTTTCATTAGCCATTTTTTATGATACAATATGGGTATGATTTTAATGAAATTAGCGTCTATTTTATTATTGATACTGACCTTAGTCGTCTGCATTATCCTAACCAAACTTTTTAGATTAAAAAAACTAGGACGAAACTTTGCGGATTTGGCTTTTCCAGTCTTGGTATTTGAGTATTACTTGATTACAGCTAAAACCTTTACCCATAATTTCCTCCCTAGACTGGGGCTAGCCCTCTCGATCCTAGCCATTATTCTCGTCTTTTTCTTCCTTTTGAAAAAACGCAGCTTTTACTATCCTAAATTTATCAAATTCTTCTGGCGTGCAGGATTCTTATTAACCCTTATCATGTATATAGAAATGATTACTGAGCTTTTAGTTCAAAAATAAAATCTTAAATCGAAAACACCTCAATCAAGCTGAAATACAGTGATTGAAGTGTTTTTTCTTTATATCTTTTTTAATAATTCTTATACTCAATGAAAATCAAAAAGCAAACTAGGAAGCTAGCCGCAGGTTGCTAAAAGCACTGCTTTTAGGTTGTAGATAGAACTGACNNNGATTTTCGAAGAGTATTACTCTCTTTATCAGGAAATAGATAACCAATACCTACACAAGCCAGCACACCTGCTCCAATTACCCAGCCACTTAAAATTGGTAACAGGTCCAAAATTGCATTTGCGACGATAAAGGCAATAATTAAACACATCAGACTAGCCTTGTAGTCTTTTTTCAAAAGATTATCTAGGGCAAAATAGAGGAACAGGCCTACCGGAATCAATAACCAGAGGTTGACATCTAAACTAGGCCAGCCAACAGAACCAAAATACACTACTGTCGCTGCTGCTACTAAAAATACAATCCCTAATAATTTTTTCATTTCTTTATCTCCAATTTCTTTTTTAAGAACTTGAGTTCTCTGATAGTGATGCCTCCCGTCCCTTACAAAAATCATTATAGCAGAGGTCAGCTTCAAGAACAAGTTCTTTTGCCTATCTGGTCTCTATATCAGTCTAAGTGGTTAAATAATGGCGATAAAATAAGGAAGCAGGTGAAAAACTTCCTTCCAAATAAAAAGGAATTAAGCAACCAAACGCTACTTAATTCCTTGAAATTATCTCATCACCTCTATTAGCCTTTAAATTTTGATAGACTCTATTTTCTAATCAATGTGACCAATATTGTCAATACTAACCCTTTCAATCAATTCATTAGTTGTCGAAACTAAGTCTATTAATAAATCCAAAAAGAGTATCAATAGTAAAGTAAACTAAATAATTGAGTTATAAATGGCTATTTTCACAAAACTGTTTCATCATCACACTATCTCAGTACATAAACCATTTTTTCATCTATAGCTTTTGTCTTCATCTTAATCTTTTTTCTTTAATCCAAGAAATGTGCCTACGGTAAACAGTATTCCAGCAACGAATAATGTAAAGACTCCGCTAACTGTTCCGGTTTTTGGTGACTTATTAAGATTGTTAGTAGTTAATTTGCTATCGATATTGGTGTCTTTATTGGCTATGTTCTCTGGTTCATTAGGATAAACTTCAGTCTTATTTTCAAAGTTTTTATCATTTCTACCAGGAACTGTAGCTTTGACATCCTTAGTTAAATCAGATCTTTGACTTTCATCTAATTGACTATAATTTACTTGTACAGGAACTGTAGCTGTGACACCCTCAGTTGAATCAGATTTGTGTGAATGATTTTCTCTTTGGAAATCCTCTTTTCTGTGACTTTCATCTAATTGATTATGATTTACTTGTACAGGAACTGTAGCTTTGACACCTTCAGTTGAATCAGATTTATGGGGATGATTTTCCCTTTGTAAATCCTCTTTTCTGTGACTTTCATCTAATTGATTATGATTTACTTGCACCTTATTTTTCTTTTTGGATACATCAAAAGTAGGTTTATTTTCTTCCTCCTTTTTCTCCTCTATTTTCTTGAATACAGGTTTTATAAAGGTATCTTTTGATAAATTAAGAACATAGCCAGCATCTTTTTTCCCTTCGAAACCAGAAATTTCCCAGCCATCAAATTGATATCCTTTTTCTAATTCACCCTCATAGACAGGTAAAATGAAATCTTCTTCCGACACTATCTTAGAACTCATTTCTTTTCCATTTTGCATGGTCACAGTTACCGTATGAGGTTTTAGTTCTCTTACCTCTCCCGTATCTTTGTTTAAAATGAATTCTTTTACAGTTGTATTTCTTGCAAAATCTTTTACAAGAATCTTAATGTTTAGTGTCTTATCTGTTAGTTGTTTAATATCATCAAATGATGTGTATTCTTTTCCATTTACATAAATATGTTTGTCTTGAATCTCACCATTGAATCCATTATCTCTTTTATCATTGATATTAAAGACTACAGATTTTCCATCAGCATATTCGATACTAGTATTTCCCTTAGGATCAATGTTTACTTCGGGTTTAACATTATCATATAAAAACTGATAGTGGACTCCAACTGCTTTCGCATTCAAATCGCTATAGCCAGTTTGAAGATAAACATTTCCATCCATATCTGTTACCTTATCTGGAAATCCGTTTGCTTTATAGTCTTTCATTCCCCAGTCCATGATGTCACCGTCTTTAACATTAAGCTTAACGTTAAAATCTCTAGTGTTATCAATGTGTAAATCTCCGTAGATTAAATAATTATCTACAACCGATTCATTAACTCTCAATTCCCAGTTAAAACCACCCTTATCAGAAATCTTACCTCTTAAATAAAATTCTGGATTTCGTACATAAATTTTATTAGATTTAGATGGATTAAAGTAGTTCTTATCCATTGAAAGGTTTACTGGTTTGGTATCAATAAATAACATGGAGCCATCTTCTTTTATAGCTTCTACATTAGAATATTCCTCCCCATGATACTCTTTATCATCTTTACCAAATAATACAAGTTTAGAGGAATCTGTCACAAGATTTCCATCTTTATCGATTGCCTCCCCTTTATCGTTCATTTTAAATCTAAACACTTGAAACCTTACAATGTTAAAGCCGTCCAAAGCCGACATTAATACAGCTTGAGTACTTCTTCCATCTTCAACATTTCTACTGTCAGAATAAATTATTTTTTCTGAAAGGGCTCTTAGATTAGGATTGGAATTTTGTATTTTTGCTATATCTTCCTTGCTATAGACTCCATTTCCTTCTAACATATCCGTTTTTCCAGGATTATAGGTAGTCACTTTTAGTGCATAGCCTTTTCTCAGAATGATATTATCCTTTAATAGATATTGTTGTTTTTCTGAATCAGAATAGATTTTACCAGATTCCATTTCAGTTAAATTGTTTGGTTTGTTCTTTGAAAGATCTCCTTCTCCTAATTCGATTACATTCCCATAACTTGATGCATAGGGATATTCTGTTTTAGTTTCCTTATTTTTTTCAGGCATTCTAATTTTAGTTTTAGCTTTTGTTTCACCCTTATCTTTTACAAGGATATTCATATCACCCGTAAAGGATAGACCATCGACTACATCATTTGTGTTTGCAAATAAGTCAAAGGTTAGAGTTTTAGTTTGTGGGTCGTATTTACTTGCCTTAATTTCTATTAATTTGAAGTCATTGCCATAGTAAGCCTTGGCATTTTTAGACACATTACGTATCTTTCCAAGAATTTCAAAGTGTCCATCTTTAGACGGGCTTAGAACACCATAAATTTTTGATTTGATTTCGTCAAGTTTCTCAGTTTCATATTCTAAGGCGCTACCATCGTCATAGGCAGCTATATTTCCTTTATCGTCATATCGATAATCAAGTTCTACTGTTCTTGTACCACCATTTACAAAGTCCTCTTCTTCCCTATATTTCTTTTTAATGAGTTTCTTTAGGTCTTTATTTTCAAAGTTTCTAATTGTTGAAATAGTTTTATTTATTTCAAGGCTAGCTTCTCCCTCAACTGAACTTTCTTCATCTGGTTTTGAATCTTCATCCTTAGCTTGATTATTATTGGTATTTTCCTTTGGGCTCTTTGCATTTTTGAGTTTATCTTCAGAAATTTCACCAAGTTTTTCATATTTAGAAGCATCTTTGTCAGGATCTACTAGGTAATAAGAAATCATTCCTTTTTCATCAGCTTGGTCATCAAATTTAATTCTATGGATTTTGGTGAAGTTGCTTGCACCATCTAGGGCGATTACTTCGATGATTTTTCCTCTTAAATCTCCTGCTCCGCTAATTTCGTAGATAGTATTTCCATCTTTATCAAGCTTCCTATTTCTTCCCTCACCCTCTCCGGCGTAAGTTACATCAAGACTTTTCTCAACATCTCCATACTTATCGACAAGAGCTGCACCTGCGTACCATACTTCGTTGGCTACTTCTTCAAATTTCTCAGGATGTTCTTTTTGGTCTCTAGCAAACAAGGTTTCGTGTTTGTACTCATCCTTTACCTTGTGGTAGGTATCTTTTGCGATCAATTTAATTTTATCTGGATTAGAAAAATCAATTGAAATAATTTTTGGAGCTGTATTATCAATTTTTACTGGTATATAAGAAACTTGCCATGGATAATCCTTGGTTAATCTATATTTGAATTTGTAGAAATATTGACCCTCAGCTATTGATTCAAATTGTCCTCTTATCCTAGTAGCTGGATCTTGGTTATCCTTACTTTCTGGTTCATTTTCTTCTCTACCTCTAGGGTTATAGATGAGTCCATCCCACTTCAAATCACCCCAAACTTTTAGTTTAGATGATTTGATTCCCTTTGCATCATTGCTTTTAGAATTTAAAATTCCTCTAATAAAGTGTTCTCTCGAAATGACTTTTAAGTCTCTTTGATTTTCTCCCTCTTTATTTGTATTTACTATTGAAATCAATCCTTCTTCTGCACTTCTTAATACAAGTGGAGAAGGGGTTAATCCTCTTTCTAGTGAAACACTTTGTGGTTCTCCCTTTGAGTCAAGTGGATATACCCTAGCAACATTAGATCCACTAGTGGATTCTGCATGAATACCTTGGTTGTTAAAGGCAAATAAGTCTGGGTCTTGGTCTAGTGATGTAATATTTTTATCTTTTCTGTTTTGAATAATAGCTGCTGGATTAAATTTATCTATACCATGTTCTCCACCAATACCCTTGTTCAAGGTTCCAGGAATTTTCGGTTTACCATCATCATCATAACCTTCCATTGTTTTTGATTTTGAACCCTCTTCCCAGGCCCATTTATCAAGGATTGGTTCGTGGTTCCAATTCCCAGCAAATCCCATTAGAGGCATCGACAAAGAAGGTTGGAAGTTTATTTTCTTCCCGTTAGAGTTTAGAGCTTCCATTTCTTCCACTGACTCAAAATGAATAAATGATTCTACAAATTTATTTTTGTCTTTAGCCTCTCCAACATTTATAACCGCATTCAAATCAAAGCTAGAATTTGCGCCTATAGTGAAAGTATCATGCTCAAATGTGATATTTGCTCCTTTGATTTTTTCTGGATGGATTTCTGGAACAATTTGCTTCCCATCTGGAGATTTTTCATCTTTATATGTTTCATCCAGTTTTAATCTGTCAGTTAGAGAATCTGTAGTTATCGCTGATGCTGAAACTTTAAAGGTTAAAGGTCTGTCTGATGTATTGTGAAGCTTAACTGTAAAATATTTTTCTTCTCCTTTTATTTCTTTAAGAGAAATAGAACCATAAGAGTTTACCAAACCTTTAGAATCCTTGTTTTTGAAAGTCGCTACAACTTCATTTCTCAAAGCATTGGCAACATTAATTAGCCCTGCTCCCTGTTGTCTAGGTGATGCAAAGTATTGGCTTTTTTCTTTCCAAGACGTTGCGTCCATCATAGGTCGCGCAGTATTTTGTAAAGCAATTTTTGTAAGACTTGTAAGGTCTATTTTGTCATCTCCCTCAAGATTTTTCAATACAGGTCTTTCAAGCATTTCCTTTAACTTCGGTCTAATCAAAACAGTAGAAGCTGCTACGATTGGAGTTGCCATACTAGTTCCTGACATATAGCCATAAGTTGATTTCCCATTAATGACATTGAGAGTAGATTTAATGTTTTTACCAGGTGCTGAAACATCGGGTTTTAAAAGTAAATCTATTCTTGGCCCCCAAGATGTGGATCCTGCTGGAACGATGACATCTTCTTTATAGAGTTCTTTGTCTGTGTCAGGTGCAAACTTAAAGTCAATCTCTTTTTCGTCACCTACATTCGGTTTGTTGGAATTAAAACTTTCCATATCAATTGGATAGTATTGCTCCAATTTATCTTTAAAATCTTCTTTATTATTCCTTTTAATCTCAGTTTTTTTATCAGGATTAATCATGTTCCATAGCTTTACACCATCATCTCCTGAAATTGAAAACACTTGACTTTTAGTACCTTCATCCGCTTCATATCCCATAGCTGGAAGTTCTGTCCAATTATCTCTATTGTAGTAATTGACAGTATTTACAACCATAATGGCGCGTGCTCCCTTATTCGTTGCTCTTTTAAAAGCATCTTTTAAATCCTTGGTATAAATTCGATCCATTACTGCAATTTTGCCCTTAAGATCCAAACCTATCAACTCTTGGTCTTGGCCTTTGCCTATATATACAAATTTCAATTTATCAGGAGCTTTTGAACCATCTTCATTTGTTGTGATTTTATTCTTATCGAAAAAGGCTCCTATATTTCTGTATTTAAAACTTTTTCCTCCAATCTTAACTTTATCAAACTCAACTGTTTGATTTTTAGCAGATGCAACCGCTATCGCATCTTCATGTGCTGCTGTTCGCGTTACATTTCCAGTGTCGGTCATTTTCAGATGATTATTTGCCACTAAATCCCAAGAAGAACTTGAAGCAGAAGTCGCATAGTTACCCGTAGCTACAACCATTGGAATGCCTGCTTTTCTTAATGCTCTAATAGCTTGCCAATATTTCTCACCTACAAGACCTGTTCCTGTAAAGCCAGATGATACCGAAACAACATCGACATTGTGTTTGATCGAATCTTCAATAGCATGAAACATTGTTTCATCTCCTGCGAAGCCAGATCCTGCGTCAGAGTACATTTTATAAGAGAATATCTGTGCATTAGGAGCAATTCCATCTATTCCATTAAAGTTCTTGATGTCTTTTTCAGTATCATTTCCCGCAAGAATCCCTGCAATATGCATTCCATGTGGATCAAAATAATCACTTCCATCATCAGCTTTTTCTACAGTTATTTTACCACCATTATAATAATTGAAAGCATGAGGAATCTTATCACTCAACCAGAAATTTTTATCAGTACCTTTTAAGTCTTCTTTTTTAAATCTCATTGAGTCTTTAGCATCATCATCAATCCTCATGGCCTTATGCCTATAATCTGTCCCGGTATCGATATTTGAAATGACCATACCTCTACCATCAAAGTTTTTCCCAAATTGAGCATTAATGGCCTTTAGGTAATCGATAGCCTCCTCAACTCCAATTTCCTTTCGGGCATGATTCATCATGGGTTGGAGTTTTTGTGACCGTTCAACCGATGAAATACCTTCTATTAGTTTAATTTTATCCAGATTATCTGGAGTTGTTTCTATTGAAACACCATTAAAAATCGTATTATAGGTATATAAAACGTTTGTATCCTTAAGATTGGATAATTCCTTGATTGCTTTTTCTCCAGATTCTTTATCTTTAAATTCAGCAATATAGACAAGTTTATCCTCTTTTTTGGGACTTTCTGGGTCTTTACTTGCAGACGAGTCCGCTTTATCTTCTTTGGATTGATTGGAATCTTCTTTGATTGTTGCTTCTTCATTGCTAGTTTTGTTATCTATCACAGATTCTTTACTAACAACTTCTTTTTCCTCAATAACCGTTGTTTTCTTCTCTTCAGTATCCTTGGAAGTTTCTATATCATTATGAATATTTTCATGTTTTTCTTTATTTTCTGCTTCCTTATCTACTACTACTTTTTCTGTATCAGAGATAGTTAAAGCATCTTCAGAGCTAGATGTGTCTGCTAAGACTACCTCATTAGGGGCATAGGCTGCTAAAATAACTGCAGCTGTGGTTAATGACAATACTGTACTTTTTTTCATTTTAATTCCTTACATATTTATTTAACTTCCAATAGATAGAAAACTTTAACTTTGCTAGCCTTTGTTATAAAAAGTTTTACTAAGTATTATCTAGGAAATAGAGTAGTACATTTATATATAATTGTTAGCTCTCCATAAAAATAGTATATCATTTAAAAAATTTAAGTCAAGAAAAATTAAGGCTGGTTAATTTTATTTTTAACGCATGTTAATAAATGATGCAAAAGTTTCGTACTTAACGGGGATACATTATAAGCACATTCATACCATCAAAAATAGTAGCAATCAAATTGAACCACTACCAAAATCACAAAGTCAAACATCATTGATGAAATATCAGCGCTATTAAACAATATAAATAACCGCTAAGAATAAGGCTTAACGGTTATTTATACATATCTATTTTTTCAAATCTTCAGTCATATGTTCACCTGTGACCTAGGCTTTACGAGTGCCTTGCTCTAGCAACTAATACTCAATGAAAATCAAAAAGCAAACTAGGAAACTAGCCGTAGGCTGCTCAAAACACTGTTTTGAGGTTGCAGATAAGACTGACGAAGTCAGTCACATATAAACGGCAAGGTGAAGCTGACTTTGTTTGAAGAGATTTTCGAAGAGTATGAATACTCACGTCCCTTACAACAATCATTATAGCAGAGGAGTTTCTCAAGAACAAGTTCTTTTGCCTATCTGGTCTCTATATCAGTCTAAGTGGTCTGATTTTCTTTAAAAAGAAAAAGAAGCCTGATGAGACTTCTTCACTTTGCCGATTGCAGGGATCGAACCTGTGACCTAGGCTTTACGAGTGCCTTGCTCTACCAACTGAGCTAAATCGGCTATTACACTTACAGTATAGCACTCTGAGAATAGATGTCAAGGAATTTTCATCTCTATTAGAAAAAGCCTGTCTTGAGACAAGGCTTTGAGTTTCTTCATCTTAGGACCCAGCACTTTCGTAAGAATCCAAGCCCCTGTCCCATAGTTTCAAGGAAATAGCAAAGAAAGCGAGGGAAATCAACATCAAACCTCCGATGTTAAAGATTACACCCTTGTCCTGCAAGAAATAGCTGGCAGGATAGTAGGCCGTAAAGGCAAAAGGTACAATAAAACTGATTAACCACCGAAGAAGAGAATTGTAAATCGAAATCGGGTACTTGGCAAAATCATTGAACATATAGAAGATGTAAATCATGGCGCCTGACTGTTTGGTCCAAAAAGCGATACTAGCTGTCGCGATTTTAAGAGAAGTATAAATCAAGGTCGCAAAAGGAATACAAACTAGGAAAAGCAGGAATTTTGGAAGAGTCCAAGCAATGCTGCTCATGGTTGTTCCCAATAAAATTCCACCAACCAAAAGTTCGCCCAAGGCATCAATCTGAAAGGTCTCAACTAGGATGTGAAAGAGAGGATTGATAGGACGAGTCAGATACTTGTCAAACTCCCCTTTTCTCACCAAACGCTGTCCCAGAGCCCAGAGATTATCAAAAAAGAGATGGTCCAGCCCCTTGGGAATCAAGGAAAATCCATAGATAAAAGCAATCTCTTGAAAAGTCCAACCTTCTAGGGATGGTATGTGTTGAAAGATGACATTGAGAAACAAGAGATTTAAACCTTGAGTTAAAAAAACTCCCAGAACACCAACTACAAAATCCACCTTGTATTCCATAATTTGTTTGATGTACTGTCTGATAAAAATCAGATGCATGCGTTGATATTTTTTCATACTAACCTCCTTGAATGGTGATAAAGGACTGGACCCGTTTCCAAATCAACTGAGACAAGCCCACCATCACTAAGAGCCAGAAAAACTGCAAAGCGAGTGCTTGAAGCATCTGACTGGCATCGTATTTCCCAACAATAATCATAACTGGGGTATAAATCAAGGATGAAAAAGGCAGGAAGGAGAGAATATCTGCAACAAGCTTTGGAAAGAAAGCCAAGGGAATCAAACTTCCAGACATAAAGGCCACTATGGAAGTCTTAAGTAGGTTGGAACCCCAAAGATTTTTAAACACAAAGGCAGAAAATCCAAAGCAGATATTAAAGAAAAAGTTAATCAGATAGGCCAGTGTTAAGCTAAAAAGATATAGGAAAGTTAAACCCAACACTTCAACAACGCCTTGCCCAGATAAGATTTTCATCAAAACAATGACACTTAAAAATGGAAGGCCAACAGAGATAAAAATCAACCACTTGGAACCAAGCTCAGTGAAAAGATAAGAGGCCGCAAAATGCACTGGTCTCAGTAAGCGCATGATGATGGAACCATCCTTGACCTCCTCCCCAATCATAAAAGAGCTATCGGACCTGGTCAACAGATTGGTCACAAAACTCATGATGATGTAGAGGGTGATATCTGCCATATTAAAGCCCTGAATCAAAGACTCTTGTGAGGAATCAAAAACTGCCTTCCAGAGATAAAAAGCTACAAAAGCCCCCATGACATCGCCGATTCGATAGAGAATAAAGTTGACTCGATAGGTAATCAACTCCTGAACCCCTGCATTGATAAAGGGTTTATAACGTCTCCACAATTTGACCATCTTAGAGCTCCTTTCGATAGAAGCGACGGATAATATCCTCAATATCCGTATCCACCATCTTCAAATCGCGGACTTCAAAATCAGACAGGGTTTGCTTAATAATGTCAGCTGACTGGTAGCGGGAACTGTCAAATTCAATATTGAGGCTATTTCCTTGTCTATCAATTGTCATATCCGAAAAGCCTTCATAGTGAGAAAGGAGATGACTTTGACCTGGTAGCAGTTCAAAGGAGAGTGTCTTCATCTTACCAAAGGTCTCCTTAAGTTGGCTCACCGTTCCATCAAAAATCTCCTGCCCCTTATCTATCATAAAAATCCGATTACAGAGTTGCTCAATATCACTCAGATCGTGAGTGGTCAAAAGAATAGTTGTCTCTTCCTCTTGATTGATTTGTGTAATAGCCCGACGAATGTTATCCTTGACCGAAACGTCCAAACCAATGGTCGGCTCATCTAAAAAGAGAACCTTGGGATTGTGAAGTAAGGAAGCTGCAATGTCCGCCCGCATCCGTTGACCCAGTGAAAGAGTCCGCACGGGATCCTTGATAAAGTCCTTCAAATCCAAGACTTCATTCAAAAAATCCATGCGCTTATGGAAGAGCGAATCTGGCACATCGTAAATCTCTTTTAAGACCGTGTAGGTCTCTTGCAGGGCCAAATCCCACCATAGCTGGGTGCGTTGTCCAAAAACTACGCCAATATCTTTGACATAATCTTGACGATTGTCCTGGGGAATCTTGCCGTTAATCCGACAAAAACCAGATGTCGGTTTTAAAATCCCTGTCAGCATTTTGATTGTTGTTGACTTCCCAGCACCATTGGCCCCGATAAAACCTAAAATTTGCCCCTTTGGGACCTCAAAGGTTAAATCCTTGACCGCTTCAAAGGTCTGCTTTTCAGGATGAATAAAGGAACGTAATGCCCCCTTCAAACCCGGTTCCTTAACAGTCTTCACAAAATTTTTCTGAAGATGTTCCACTTCTATCATTGCCATATCTATCTCCCTATGGTAAGGAATTGCAACATTGTCTTTTGACTACAAATATTCTAAATCCTTACTTTCTACACCTTCTACATTTTATTATTACAGAAAGCTTTATACCAACCTATTATATTCCAATAAAAACTAGAATGCAAGCGTTTGCCTAAAATTTGTGAAATTGAAAATTTTTCACTTAAAATAATACTTTTAATCAAAAATTCTGTTTGATAGTTTAAATTACCAACCTACCACCCTCCACTACTAAAACAGCCCTTGACTTTCTCGATCTTTTTTTGTAATGTATATGTAATACAATATCATTACAAGGAGAAATGCCATGTCAAGACTTACACGAGACCGAGTTTATAACTTCCGCGTCAATACTCAACTATTTGAAGAAGCAAAAACCATCCTAGAAAGCCAAAACATCAGCCTTTCAGATGCCCTCAACCTCTTTGTAGAACAAATCGTCCTTGAAAAAGGTCTCCCAATTAAAACAGCCGACCAACTCAAAGCAGAAATCTTCCTAGGCGAACTCAAGTCAGAACTAGATAAAGGCTACCAAGACATCATCGAGGGGCGTCTCTACGACGCAGACGAGGTCTTTTCAAAGTATGGACTATAAAGTACGCTTTACAGAACAAGCCAGACAAGACTTGGACAATATTTTCATCCACTACTCCACAGACTTCAGTGAAAACATAGCCAAGAAAGTCTTCACTCGTCTACAACAAATTACCAACCTACTCACCTTCTCACCAGAGGGCGGTATTAACTTTGACCATAAAATCGGATACTCCCTCTATCCAGGAAATACTCTCAGAATGATTGTCTCTAAACAATACTTACTCTTTTACCTCATTCATGAAAAAGAAGTCCATATCCTGAGAATTATCAACTCACGCACCGACTACCTAAACCAACTCGACCACCTCTTTCAACATATTCAAGACTGAGAAGTAAGCTCTCAGTCTTTTTATCTACTGTAAATCAATGGCATATAAAAAATCATAAACAAGGATTTTTTAAAACTCCCAATCTTCTAACATATCGAGGAGCTCCCCCAACGTTCGACTCATGCACAAGCTCACGTTTGTAGAGAGCAGCAATCAAAGCATGGAAACTATTCTCTTTTTAGACTCAAAATGATGAGATTGTGGAACCTCTACAGGTACAATAACTTTTAACATTATAGTTGATTGAATCTGGAATAGTCCGCCGAGTTTTCTAAAACATTGTTAGAAATTGGTTTAAATCCCCCAATCAACTTGTCCATTTTTTATCTCATTTCACTGTACAATAAGTGAGACTGAAAAAAGTCTTTAAAATTAAAAACGCATAATATCAGGTCTTGAAAAACTTGATACTATGCGTTTTATTGTGGGAATATTTACTTCATTTTATCCTGAAATGAAGTTTTTGCCCATCCTCATTAAGGACAATCTGTTCATTGCAAACAAATTATACCCATTAGAAAGATTAGTCTTCTTTTTTCTTGCGAGCAAGAAGTCCAAATCCACCTAGGACTCCAAGAAGTCCAAGCGCAGCTAGACTAGCATTAGCTTCTGTACCTGTGTTAGGCAATTCTTTTTGACCATCAACATATTTAGGTGTTGCTGGCATTTGAGGTTTAGCTGGCTCTACCGGTTGTGCTGGTTGAGTCGGTTCAACCGGTGTTGGAGTTGGCATCTCAACTTTGCGGAAGATATGTCTAATATTTCCATTTGAATCTGTCACAGTCTTCACATATTCGTAACCTGGAATTGTTCCCGGTTCTTTAGAACCTGGCTCAGTTGGTTTCAATGGATTTCCATTCTCATCAGTCCAAGTAGTTGTATTTTGCTTACCTGGATTTGGTTGAGGAGCTGGTGGTGTTACTTTTTCATAAACATGAACAGTATCTCCATTTGACAGTTTCTTAGTCTCTACGAATCTGTATTCTGGGATGTCTTTCTTATCGACTGTTCCTGGTTCACTTGGATAGTTAGGAATCTCTTTGCCTTCTTTATCTTTGAAGAAGGTACTTACTTTTTCGTAGATATGTTCAGTATCTCCATTTGGTAATTTCTTAGTCTCTACGAATCTGTATTCTGGAATATCTTTCTTATCTACTGTACCTGGCTCACTTGGATAGTTTGGAATCTCTTTGCCTTCTTTATCTTTGAAGAAGGTACTTACTTTTTCGTAGATGTGTTCAGTATCACCATTTGGTAATTTCTCCGTTTCTACGAATCTGTATTCTGGAATATCTTTCTTATCTACTGTACCTGGCTCACTTGGATAGTTTGGAATCTCGTTTCCGTCTTTATCTTTGAATGAAGTTGTTACTTTTTCGTAGATGTGTTCGATATCTCCGTTTGGAAGTTTCTTAGTCTCTACGAATTTATAACCTGGAATCGTTTTAGCCGGAGTTTCTCCTTCTTCTGTTGATTTCACAGGGTTGTTGTCTTTATCAACAGTAATAAGATTGCCTTCCTTATCCTTGAATGTTGTTGTTACTTTTTCGTAGATGTGTTCGATATCTCCGTTTGGAAGTTTCTTAGTCTCTACAAATTTATAACCTGGGATCGTTTTAGCTGGGATTTCTCCTTTTTCCGTTGATTTCACAGGGTTGTTGTCTTTATCAACAGTAATAAGATTGCCTTCCTTATCCTTGAATGTTGTTGTTACTTTTTCATAGATATGAGTTGTATTACCCTTGTTATCAACTTTAGTTTCAACAAATCTATAACCTGGGAAGTCCTTCTTATCAACTTTGCCATCTTCTGTAGTACTTCCTGAAACAACATTCCCATCTGTATCTTTAAACTCCGTTACAGGACGCACAGTTGGAGTATAAGTTTCAGAAACTACCTTACCATTGACGTCTTTCACTTGAACTGTTACTCCAGAAGTTTTCCCTACAAAATCTTTTTCTGGTGTAAATTCAACGACTCCATCCTTGAGTACATATGTTCCTTCTCCTGGAACTACAACTTCTTTCACTTCTTTACCAGTTTTATCAACTAATGTTAGAGTAGACTTATCAAGTTCAACTTTTTCATGACCTTTATTAAAGTTTACTGTTGTATTATCTTGATCTGGCGTATCAAATACTACAGGAGATGTTTGAATAGTTCCACGAGCTCCTTCAGTAACCGATGAAGCACCTGTTGGAGTTACAGCTGTTACCGTTGGAGTGTAAGTCGTTGTTGTAATTGTTCCGTTGGCATCCTTCACTTGAACTGTTACTGGAGTTGCCTTTCCTACGAAACTTGAAAGAGGTTGGAAGGTGATGGTGTTGGTGTCTTTGTTTAGACTGTAGGTACCTTGATTTGCCACTGTGACAGTTGTAGTTTCTGCTCCATCGGCATCAAGAAGCGTTACCGTTCCCTTATCTAGCTCGACAGACTTCTCAACAGTTTCAACCATAGCACTACCTTTAGTAAAGTTCACAGTGCTAGCGTCTGTATCTGCAGTGTCATACTTAATAACTGAAGTCTGGGCTTGTCCTTGCGGTCCAGTTGTCTCTGAAGCTTCAGAGCTTGGTGTTACTGGAATAACTGTTGGGGTGTAGGTAGCTTCTTTCGTAATGCTTGCAGTTTCATTCTTGGCATTTTTAACAGTCGCAGTTGCTTCAACTTTGATGGCATCTGGTGTCCCCTTATACGCACCATCTGGTTGGAAGGTTACTTTACCTGTCGTTGAATCAATTGTATACTTACCAACTGATTGAACAACTACAGATGTTTCATCTGTCGCTTGGCCTGTAGTTGGATCCACAAGCTTATAGCCTGTGATAGTCGTTGTTGCTTCTGCTCCATTTGACAAGGCAAAGGTTGGAGTTCCTTCTTGTTCTGCCCCTTGAATATCTTTCGATGTCACATCAGTCGACGTTAGAGAAACTGGAGTAACTGTCGGAGTGTAGGTAGCGGTTGAGGTTTCACCATTTGAGTCCGTTGCTTGAACAGTAACACCTGTCCCCTTCTTTTTGTATGATGGATCTGGTACGAAGGTCACAAGACCTGTTGTTGGTTCAATTGTGTATGTTCCTTCATTTGCAATTGTAACACTAGTAGTTGGTTGCATCGTTGATGGATCAAGCAACTGACGTGTTGCAATCGTTACTGATGGATCTGATGTTTCAAATTCTGGAGTTCCACTTTGAGTAGCCCCTTGAATACCAGTCGATGTAGCATCTTCAGATGTCATGGTCACAGCTGTTACCGTTGGAGTGTAAGTCGTTGTTGTCGCTGTTCCGTTGTCATCCTTCACTTGAACTGTTACTGGAGTTGCCTTTCCTACGAAACTTGAAAGAGGTTGGAAGGTGATGGTGTTGGTGTCTTTGTTTAGACTATAGGTACCTTGATTGGCCACTGTGACAGTTGTAGTTTCTGCTCCATTGGCATCAAGAAGCGTTACCGTTCCTTTATCTAGATCGACAGACTTCTCAACAGTTTCAACCAGAGCACTACCTTTAGTAAAGTTCACAGTGCTAGCGTCTGTATCTGCAGTGTCATACTTAATAACTGAAGTCTGGGCTTGTCCTTGCGGCCCAGTTGTCTTAGAAGCTTCAGAGCTTGGAGTTACTGGAATAACTGTTGGGGTGTAGGTAGCTGTCGCAGTTGCAGTGAGTGGGTTGCCAGTAGTATCATTAGCAAATGTTACTGTCAAACGTACTGTAACTGCTGGTGCTTCCCCTGTAAAGTCTTTTTCAGGAGTGAAAGTGACCAATCCTGTATCTTTATCAATCTTGTAAGTACCTATTGTCTTACCATCTTTTGTAGCCGTTACAGAGCCATCTATCGCTCCTTCAAGGCTATAGAGTTTTGTTCCCTGATCAATCTCTGTCTCTTTCTCAGTCTCAGTTTCGGTATCTGTTTTAAACTCAAATGTTGGGTTACCTGATTGTGGACGTCCTTGAATAGCCAATGATTTCGTAGGTTGACCCTCTATATCCAGAGGAGTAACAGTAATAGTGTAGACTGTTCTTGCCGTGGATGTGTTTGCACCATGATCTGTCCCTGCTGTTGTCTCACCAACGTTTGTCTCATCAACTAGGTTAGTATTACTATCCATAACATCTACTGTAACCGTATAAACACCAACTTCTGTCAATTTTAAGCTTGTTGCATCTGGGTAATTATGAGCATCACCAGTCTTTGTGTAAGATGCAACCACCCCACCATTTGGATCAGTTACTGTAATAGTTGTTATCTTGGTATTGTGACTAGTCTTGAAAGTTTTCTCAGCATCACTTGTAGATGGAAGTGAGTCATCTTCTGCATCAGCTACTGTCACATGAGCATTAGTTGTTACCGTACTTACTCCGTCCAAACTGCGATCTACTAAGTCTACAGTTGTATTCATCTTAGTTGTATAAGAAGTCGAAGTAACAGTTGGTTTTCTATTGATAATCGTAGCTTCGTCCGTTGATTCTGCTGTAGTAGCCTTAACCACACCAGAAAATCCTGATGAAGTAGATACTTCCCAATGATCAGCATCTGTCTTTCTAGCTGTCACTACTGACTGATCCGATGACGACCATGTGTTCGTAGCTTTATCGTAAGAAACTGTTACATAGGTTCCATTCCCAACTCTTGTAGCTAAGGTATTTTCTCTCGCATAAACTGTTTCTTTACGAGTCACATCATTAACTGCTGTAACCTTTCCTGTAGCATCATAACTACGGTTATAGGCATAAATATAGAACTTGATAGAGCCATCCGCTTGCACAGAGGTGTAAACTTCTCTATTCGTTACATCATAAGTACCATCTCTGTGATCGGTTCTAACAGTCGCATATTCAGCTGGTAGTTCCCAACGTCCACTTGTTTTATTCAAGGTTGCAACATGTGACGAGTTATCATTATCTTGGAGTGTGACAGATGAACGCATCAAGGATGCTGTAACAGCTTCTGTTTTAGCATAAACAGATATCTTATTTACACCAGCTGTTGCTGTCATTTCACTTGTAACTTTTAATTTAAATTGTTCACCAACTGTTCCGACTAATTCACCAGCTGTCACTGCTGTATTTGTAGTTCCCTCCGCGGCAACATACCACTTGCCTTCTCTATTTTCAAGTGCTGTGACACTTCCATCAGGCATGGTTACCTTGGCATAGGTAGCTCCTTTAGAGATAGTCACTGGGACTTCTGTTCCATATGCAGCAATGTTGAGGACATCAATTTTCGGTGCTACCTTAACTGTGATACCTGCATGGGTTTCTTGCCCCTGGGTTGTCCAACCATTTGCACCTGTTGGCTGGTTCCAGTCCTTAGCATAGGCTGTAACATAATAAATACCAGCTTCCGTTGGAGTCCCACTAATCAAGGCCTTCCCTGTATAACCCGTAGTCACGCCATCAGGACTAGTTAGGGTTTTACTACCATCTAAGGCATAGGTCAATCCCGGAATCTCTGTATCCACGGCACGAGCTGTTCCAGTAGCTGTCACAATATTACCCGAGATTCCTGTAGTACTTGGCCCGTATTGATTACGGACTGTAACATTCGTCCCATCTGCTAGCGTATAGGTAACATTAGCACCGCCAGACATGGCACGAGAACCTGAAGTATCTGAGTAGTGGATATCAATACTATTTGTAGAGTCACCTTGTTCATTGGTAAAGCTACTTTCACCAACCTTTCCTTCAAAGACCTCTCCATTGGTTCCAATGTTTGGTGGAGTTGTGTCTTGCCAACCAATCCAACCCCCACGAAGATTTCGGTACACTGCACGCACAGTAGCATTGGTCTGTTTATTGGTATAGGTCACATACATCCGCGTATCATATACCCCATTTGCCAGACCATCTGTCACAATCTTCCCCTGAATAGTATCTGTAGCTGCATTATAGGTTAAACCTGTTGGTAAGTTTGTCGGCTCTACCTTTGAGACCACCCAGCCGGCTGTGGCTGCTTTCTCTGTCACACTAAATCGTCCCTTAATCTTTTCGATATAGACACGGTCAGTACCTTGCTCATAAACATAATGATAGATATGGGTTGCAAGGTATTCATATCCTCCTCCTGCACCAAAAACTACATTACTACCTGTTGAAATTGTTGACCCATCTGCACGGAGTTTTCCTTTCCAGAGGGGAGCTTCTGCAGCCAAGGCTTCTGCTTGTTCCTTGGTTAGAGGAAAATCCACTCGACCTTTATTATTATTTCCTTGACCTGAGTTGCCAGGATTCGTGTCGGTACCTGTCCGTTGGTGAGAGTACACGACTGCTTCCAGAGTCGTAATATCTCCACTGATTCTATCCGTTGAGACATCTCCTCTTGTAGCGGCAGTTGCACCAAAGGTATAGATATCCTTACCTGTTGCAGAGGCTTCTGTTATATCTGTTGAAACTATCTTATAAGTACCACCTCCCTGCGGAATGGATATATAATCTTTGGCATTTGGTTGTACAATTACACCACCGGCAGGAGGCGTATCAGCCAAGGAAACAGAAAATTCTTCTTTGCCTGCTTTACGGAGAGTAACATAGACAGCTTCAATAGATGACTTCAATTCTGCCATCGATTGGTTAAGGGCTTGGGCACTCGCATCACCATTTGCTAAAGCAGCCTTTGCTTCTGTAATTTTAGCAGCATTGCTGGCTATGGCAGCTCTAATAGCACTCTTGACATCTTCAGAAAGGCTTGAATCATTTGCTTCTTTTTCCAAAAAACTATTTGCTAAACGATTGGTTACATCCGCCTCTGACACTCGCTTTTCTAACTCTACTTTTTCAGATGATTGATTTGTTTCTGCTGTATCGACTTGATTAGCTTGTGCTTGACTAGACGCCTCTGCGATTACAGTAATAGCATTTGTTAGGGCTTGGACTTGCTGAGCGACCTCTTCTTGACTTGGTTTAGCTTCTAAAACTGCTTGCGCACTTGTCAATGTTTGATTAGCAAAGTCAAGAGCTAGACTGTCTGTCCCCTTAGTAGCCGACTGGATTGCAGTACGTAAGGTCAAAATTTTCGATTGTAGTTCCGTCTTATCTGCAACTGTTTCTGTAGAGGAGCTAGTTGCCGCTGCTTCGGTATTCTCATCGCTAGCTTGGGATGAGGAAGTATCTTCACCGCCGTCCCTAGTTAGGACTGGCTCTGCGTCATAAGTAGTGGGTTTAGATGAGTTAGCACCTTGATTAGCACCTTCATCGCCTATGGTCGGTGTTGGAGTCGTTGTTGAAGATGGTTCATTAACTCCTTCTACTTCTGTTGCTGATACCGCACCAGCTCCAAGAAACATCAAACCAGCCGCAATCGCCACTGATGCTGCCCCAAAACTATACTTACGAATACCATACCGAAGGTATCTTTCAGTTCTAAAATCTTGTTGACCTCTCTTCATGAGATTCAACCTCCTTGATTTATTTTATTCGTGTTGATTTAAAGCATTAGGGCAAATAAAAAGCCCCCCCCCTTAAATTTTTTAGTAATATTAAGAGAAGAACATCTTAAAAAAGATTGCTAAATAATTGTACATGCTTCAGTTCATTATAGCATTTATATTTGTAGCATTCAAGTATTCTAACTGGTAATTATTGAGTTTGAATGAGTGTTTTTTAATTTTATTAGAGATCTTTCTATTTTTCATTAACGATGATCAATGCTTTAATATAAAACCAATTTACATACGCTTAAAGAGTATTGTATTGAAACACGTGACCCTAAGAATAACAGCAGTAACTTAAATTTATACTCTTCGAAAATCTCTTCAAACCACGTCAGCTTCACCTTGCCGTACTCAAGTACAGCCTGCGGCTAGCTTCCTAGTTTGCTCTTTGATTTTCATTGAGTATTACCTTACAAGAAGATATTTTGAAATCAAAAAAAGTTGAGACATAGCGTCTTCAACTTTTTTACATTAGATTAACTACTGATTAAAGTGAGTTTACGTCAACTTTGATACCAACACCTTGAGTAGTTGTGATAGTCAAGTTTGTTACGTAAGTTCCTTTAGCTGTAGCTGGTTTTGCTTTTTGGATTGTTTCGTTGAAAGCTTTGAAGTTTTCAACCAATTTTTCAGCTTCAAATGATACTTTACCGATGATTGCTTGAACGTTACCTGCACGGTCAGCACGGTAAGTGATTTTACCACCTTTAGACTCTTCAACTGCTTTAGCAACATCCATTGTTACAGTACCAGTTTTAGGGTTTGGCATCAAGTTACGTGGTCCAAGGACACGTCCAAGACGTCCAACAAGAGCCATCATGTCAGGTGTAGCGATAACTACGTCGAAGTCCAACCAACCGTCGTTGATTTTAGCAACAAGGTCATCTTCACCAACAAAGTCTGCACCAGCAGCTTTTGCTTCTTCAGCTTTTGCACCACGTGCGAAAACAAGAACGCGTGAAGTTTTACCAGTACCGTTTGGCAATACCATTGCTCCACGGATTTGTTGGTCAGCTTTTTTAACGTCGATGTTCAAGTTGTAAGCAACTTCTACAGTTGCGTCAAATTTTGCAAAGTTAGTTTCTTTTGCAAGTGCTACAGCTTCTTCTACGCTGTATGCTTTTGTGCTGTCGATTTTCTCAAGAGCAGCACGAAGTTGTTTGCTTTTTTTAGCCATTTTCTATTCTCCTTGTAAGTGGTTCAATCGATTTTCATCTCCCACGTCACTTCTCGAAATGATGAAGTCTTGCGGGTTTTCAGTCTATTATTTTTCTCTTCCTACGGCCTTAAGCTCCTTGCTGTACCCAAGTACAAGCATCAGTCACTTGCCTAATATGAAAAGCAACTAATAGACTGCTGTGAGATTTTCTACTGTGTTATTGATTAATCAACAACAGTGAATCCCATAGAACGAGCAGTACCTTCGATCATACGCATTGCAGACTCTACGTTTGCTGCGTTCAAATCTGGCATCTTAGTTTCTGCAATTTCTTGTACTTGCGCACGAGTAACTGTAGCAACTTTAGTTTTGTTAGGTGTACCTGATCCTTTTTCAACACCTGCAGCTTTTTTCAAAAGAACAGCAGCTGGTGGTGTTTTAGTGATGAAAGTAAATGATTTATCTTCGTAAACTGAGATAACAACTGGAATGATCATACCAGCTTGGTCAGCTGTACGAGCGTTGAACTCTTTTGTGAATCCCATGATGTTGATACCAGCTTGACCAAGAGCAGGTCCAACCGGTGGAGCTGGTGTAGCTTTACCAGCAGGGATTTGCAATTTTACAAGTTTTTCGACTTTTTTAGCCATTTTTAAATCCTCCTTTGTGGTTTTGGCGGTAATTAGAGATTTTTACCTCCCACAAGTATGCTTTTCACATACCCATCTATTATACACTATTTATCTGGAATTGCAAGAGAAAAGTTTATTTTTTAATCGACGTAATCTCCGCCTTCAAAGCCATAGTATTCTTCCAAACTAAGACCACTCTCAGCAATTTCTTTAGCTTCTTTTCCTACATAACGCAAGTGCCATTCCTCAGCCATATAGCCTGTTTCCTTTTCCTTACCTTTGAGATAACGGACAACAAAGCCATAGTCAGCTGCATGGTCCAAAAGCCATTGGGCTGCTTTTTCTTCTGTCACCAAATCACCATCAGTCCCAATCACATCAAAGGCCAAGCCAGTTTGGTGTTCACTATAGCCAGGTCGAGCAGAATAACGGTCGGCAGCTTCTTTTCCATCTTGATTGACATAATCTTGATAGAGTTTGGTCTGAGTTTCATAACTTCTAAAGCCACTGTAATGATCGCTGATTGGGAAACCTGCCTCTTGCATAGCTTTGATGAGCTTGACCAACTCAGCCTTGGCTGTTGGATTTTCCCCTGGATTGTAGTCTTTTGACAATGGATAGTGTTTATTGGCTACGATGATTTCATCGTATTTGCCTTGGATGCTGTAGTAATCACCTTTATTGACCACTTCTGCTTTTTTCTGGGCAGCTCCTTGAGACTTACTTCCAACTGTTCCATCAGCTTTAGCAGTTTGTTCTGTTTTAGCTGCTCCATCTTCATTTTTTGCTTTTTCTTGTGAACAAGCTGCTAGACTCAAGGCTAGCAAGGCTGTCAAGATAAGGTATCTTTTTTTCATTTCTACTCCTTTATTTCTAATAGGTTATCTACTTCTGACGATAAACATTCGACTAATCTTTTAATCTCATCCGTTTTTACTTGGTATGTTTCTGCTGTCATTTCTTCAAAGGGAACCCACCAGACTGGACCACGACCTTTAAGACCGTGGCCATTCATATCACCTGTCCGTCGTGGAAACAGATGCCAATGAAGATGGGCATCGCCATTTCCTAGCAGTTCGATATTCATTTTCTCAGCAGCAAATGCCTTGGCAACTGCCTCTTGGACTAGACTCATTTCTTCGAGAAAACGGAGTCTTGTTTCCTTTTTCAAATGGTGCAATTCGGTGACATGTTCCTTGGCTAGAAAGAGACTATAGCCTGCAAAATACTGGTGGTCTCCAACCACAAGATAGCCTGTTTCCAACTCTTTGACAAAGTAGGGATTTTCTCCCTTCTTGATGAGGTCAATTCTCTGACAAATTAGGCACATATTAGTCTACCAATGCGCTCTTGAGATAGGCATCGACCATACGCTCAGTCGCCACTACTGAGTCAATATGGGTACGCTCATAAGAATGGCTAGACTCGATACCAGCACCTAGAAGAGCATGTTTAACCTCTGCCCCTGCAGACATGGCTGCTGAAGCATCCGAACCATAAAATGGATAGATATCCAACTTAAATGGAATATCTTGCTCTTTCGCCAATCCAACCAAGTGTTGGCGGAAATCATAGTGATAAGGACCTGATGCATCCTTGACACAAATAGACACTGTATATTCGTCTGTTTGCTGGTCGTCACCCATAGCTCCCATATCCACAGCCAGATATTCTACTACCTGAGCAGGAATATTGGAGTTAGCCCCATGCCCCACTTCTTCAAAGACTGAAAAAGCAAAATGAGTTGTTACTGGTAATTCAATCTTCTCTTCCTTATAAATGCGAAGCAGGTTAAGCAAAATCGCTGCACTGACCTTATCGTCCAAATGACGAGACTTGATAAAACCTGTCTCTGTCACGACGGTTCGTGGATCAAAACTGATAAAATCACCGACCTCAATCCCCAAGGCACGAGTTTCTTTTTCATTTGTTACTTTGGAGTCCAAACGCACTTCCATATTGTCCTGCGTGCGTTCTGCAGTTCCTGCATCCTTGTAGACATGGCAAGAAGTTTGGTGGATGAGGATGGTACCTGATAGCTTTTGACCTGTGCTAGCCACATGAACGGTACAGTTTTCTCCTTCAATCATGTTCCAAGGAAAACCACCGATACGGTCCATTTTGAGACGACCGTCTGATTTGACAGCACGGACAATAGCCCCCAGCGTATCTACATGGGCAGTCACATAGCGTTGTTGCTCATCATTTTGACCTTTAATGGTCACATTGACACCACCCTTAGCTGTGCGAACCGGCTGGTAACCAAAACCTTCTAGAGTCTTGACTAAATAGTCCGAAATCTCCCGAGTGAAGCCCGTTGGCGACGCAATGGCTGTCAGTTCTTTGATATATTCTACTGTTTGATTCATTTCTTCACCTCTTTTGCTACCTATTATAACACATTTATCATCGGATAAAAAAGAAAATCACTCCTGTAGACTTGGCTACAAAAGTGATTTTATACTCAATGAAAATCAAAGAGCAAACTAGGAAACTAGCCGCGGGCTGTACTTGAGTACGACAAGGCGACGTTGACGCGGTTTGAATTTGATTTTCGAAGAGTATTAGTGATTATTCCATTTCAAAAACATCACTTTCTTGCTTGTTTGGTAGAACCAATGAGAGCAAGATTCCGACAATGGCTGGTACCAACCATGGGAGAGATGCCTTGGCAAAAGGAAGAGTCTTGACAAGATTTGCAAGAAACTCAACTTTAAATGAGCTTCCTAGTACGCTTGCAATGGCAATAGCTGTAACAACAGCAATTGTCAACTGCATACCTGGTTTTGAAAGGGCAACAAATTTGTTGACAATGACAATCATAACGATAGCAATCGTGATTGGGTACAAAATAACCAATACTGGAATGGAGTACTTGATAATCGCATCAAGACCTAAATTAGCAATGGCAAATCCAATCAAGGTAAAGGCTGTCGCATAAACCTTATAGCTGATTTGTGGGAAACGCTCATTAAAGAACTCAGCTGTTGACACAATCAAACCAACTGTTGTTGTGAAGCAGGTTACGGTAACCATAGCTGCAAGGAAGAGTTGAGCTGTTGAACCAAAGATTTCTTGAGTGGCTTGTGACAAAATGTAAACACCTGGTGTTCCACCCTTCATCGCCTCAGCTGGTACTGGGAAATGATTTCCAAGGAAACCTAAGCCGATGTAAAGAGCGCTGAAGGCAAGGGCAACAACGATACCAACAACCCAAATAGTTGAAATGTATTCTTTCTTACTTGAAAATCCAAGTTGTTTCAAGGTTTGAACTGCGATTACGCTAAAGGCAACTGAAGCAAGGGCGTCCAAGGTATTGTAACCTTCTAGGAAACCTGTACCAAAGGCAGAAGCTTGATAAGCAGCTGAAGCAGCTTGAGGACTTGTTCCACCGTATTTGATAGCTCCTAAAACAACCAAGATAACGATCAAAATCGCAAAGACTGGCGTTAAAATACGTCCAATGCGGTCCAAGATTTTTGATGGATTAAGCGAAATCAAATAGGCTGCCGCAAAATACAGAATAGTAAAGACGATCAAACCAAGACCTTTATTTGCATCCGATAAAAGCGGGCTAATCCCTACCTCGTAAGCTGTTGTAGCTGTACGTGGGATTGCAAAGAATGGACCGATTGACAAGTAAAGAACTGAGAGGTAAAGAGTCGCAAACCAAGGCGCTATCTTTGTTGAAATCTCGTAGATATATCCTTTAGGATTTAGCGTTCCAATAATAAGAGTCAAGACAGCGATACCGACGCCTGAAAAGACAAAACCTGCGATGGCAGGAAGAAAATGTTCTCCAGATAGAGCACCTAGAGAAGGCGGAAAAATCAAGTTCCCCGCACCAAAAAATATTCCAAACAGGAGCAAACCTGTTAGGGCACCTTTTTTAGCCATGAAAATCTCCTTCATATTTATAAAATACTGACCTAGTATATCATGAATAGGAGTATGAAAAAAGCTTCACGAAGTAAATATTGAATGTTTTCAAGATTCTTAAAAATGAGAATTGTCTAAAAATAAAATTCTCCTACCGAGATCACACAAAGTAGGAGAAAATTCTAATGTTTAAAGTTCTTCAAAAGCCATCATGCCACCTTGGACATTGATAACCTCATAACCTTGTTCAGCTAGAAATTGACAAGCACGCGCCGATCTCATTCCAGATTTACAAATAACATAATGTAACTGATCCTTGTCCAATTGATCATAAGTATCAGCTAATTGACTCAGAGGAAGATTCTGAGCACCTTCTAAATGAAGAGCTTCAAACTCATCCACTTCTCTCACGTCCACTAAAGAAAGTTGGTCGTTTTGGTAAAGCTGGTAAAATGCGTCAAAGGCTATTTCTTTCATTCTTTTTCTCCTAATACTCTTCGAAAATCTCTTCAAACCACGTCAGCGTCGCCTTACCGTACTCAAGTACAGCCTGCGGCTAGCTTCCTAGTTTGCTCTTTGATTTTCATTGACTATAAAATAGTTTTAATTCTTTTTTTCAAATCCGGCACCACTTCTGACTCAAACCAAGGATTTTTGGCCATCCAGATTTGATTTCGCGGCGAGGGGTGAACTAGTGGAAAATAGGTTGGCAAGTAGTTCTGGTAATGTTTTACCCGTTCTGTCACCTTGCCACTGATTTTCTCCTTTAAATAGTAGGCCTGGGCATATTGCCCAATCAAGAGGGTCAATTGAATATCTGGTAATTCTTGCAAGAGTTGCGGATGCCATTTTTCGGCAAAACCTGCTCGCGGCGGCAGGTCGCCCGACTTTCCATGCCCTGGAAAGTAGAAATCCATAGGCAAAACAGCAAAATAACCTGAATTATAAAAGGTATCTTCATCGATACCGAGCCAGTCGCGCAAGCGGTCACCACTTTTATCTTTCCAATAAAGTCCTGCTTCTTGGGTTTTAAGCCCCGGTGCCTGACCGATGATATTGATGCGAGCAGTCTTTGGTGCTGCAAAGAGAGGCTCAATGCCACGCTCTGTATAGGTAGCATTCTGCGGATCTGCCATAATAGCCTGCTTGATTCTTTCAATTTGAGACATCTACTTTCCCTCCAAAAAGAAGTCTAAGCATACAATCTCAGACTTCTATCGTTTTATTTGATCAATTCATAAATAGCTTCGGCATAGATTGCTGCTGCTCGGAAGAGATCATCCAAGGCGATAAATTCATTGGCTTGGTGCATGGTGTCAATTGAGTCTGGGAACATGGCACCGTAGGCAACTCCGCGTTCAAGCAAACGACCAAAAGTACCACCACCAATGACTTGCTCATGACCTTGTAGACCTGTTTGTTTTTCATAGACATTCAACAAGGTTTGCACAAGTGGATCTTCCATTGGCACATAGTGAGGGGTATGACCGTGTTCAGAAAGGCTAACAGAAGCAACTGGCAAGTTTTCAAGGATTGACTTGATTTGTTCTGGACTTGTTCCTTTTGGATAGCGGATGTTAAGGGCAATGGTATTATCAGCGCTTGTTTCATCGAAGCGGAAGACGCCTGCATTCATAGAAAGGGCACCCATCTTTTCATCCACATGAGCAATCTTGAGATTTTCACCCTCATGGTCGTTCAAGAGAATTTTACCAGCGATGTCAAGATAGTCTTTGGCTGGACCAGCAAAGTCAAACTGGCTAAGGAAGAGGGCTAGGTAAGTCGCACCATTGACACCTGAAGCAGGCATAGCACCGTGGGCTGATTTACCAATGATCGTCACCTTGTAGTGACCGTTTTCTTCTTGGAGTTCTCCTCTAAGTTTGTGTTCTGCAACAAAGGCATCTAGTTTAGCTTGCAAGTCAGCCAAATCACCTGAAACGACTGCTGTTGCTGATTCAGGTACCATATTTTCACGCAAACCACCTGTGAAGCTGTGAAGACGGGCAGCACCCGCATTTTCACCTGCAAAGTGGAGGTATTCCGTGATATTTCCTTTTTCACCATTGATGATAGGGAATTCAGCGTCTGGAGAGAAACCGAAGTCTGGTTTGGCAAGACCTACGTGCTCAAAGTAGTAGTCCATGTCTGCCCAACCTGATTCTTCATCTGTTCCAACGATGAAACGGACTTTCTTAGAAGTTGGAAGACCCAATTCTTTGATGATTTTCAAACCATAGTAACAAGCTGTTGTAGGCCCCTTGTCATCTGAAGCCCCACGCGCATAAAGGCGACCGTCTTTGATAGTCGGTGTGTAAGGGTCTGTGTCCCAACCGCTACCAGCTGGCACCACGTCCATGTGAGCAAAGATTCCGAGAACTTCTTCTCCATCACCAAACTCAAAATGTCCTGCGTAGTTGTCAACATTTTTAGTTGGGTAGCCATCGCGGTCTGCGATTTCAAGGAATTTTTCCAAGGCTTTTACTGGACCAGGCCCAAATGGATGTTCAGCATCAACCTTGCTGTCATCACGTTCTGAGTTGATTTCCAAAAGGCTAAACAAGTCAGCCAAGAGGTCTTCTTTGCGTTTTTCTACTTCTGCTGTAAAATCAATTACTGTCATATTATCTTCCTTCTATCTTTTCTCGATGATTTCATCTACTGGCAAGCGGTAGCTTGGTTCTAATTTTTCATCTGTGTAACCCACTGTGATCAAGAGTTCTGGGCGGAAACGGTCTTCAATGTCCAAAACTTCATTAACTTTTGATTTGTCAAATCCAAGGATAAGATTTGATCCGATTCCCTGATCTGTAAGAGCCAGAACCAAATTCATGGCAACCAAACCTGCATTGAGGGCTAGGTAGTCACTGACCTGTTGTTCATTGTAACGGGCAAATTCCGCAGGCAAGTTCTTCATGAAATATTGAAGTTGTTCTTCTGAGAAATTCTTTGCGCCACCGACACGGGCAATCTTGCGGGCACGTTTAGCCAAATCTGTATCTGTAAACAAGGCAATGGTTACAGGCGCTGATGATACCTGTTCAAAGTTGGAACCATAAGCCAACTTTGCTAGTTCGGTATTTTTCTCACGAACCACCACAAATTTCCATGGCTGGCTGTTGTGGGCACTGGGTGCCAAGGTTGCAATTTCGATAGCCGTACGCACATCTTTTGGATCAACTGGCTTATCAGTGAAATGCTTAGTCGCATGACGTTTTTTATTTAATTCAAGAAATTTCATAATCGATTTCCTTTTCTAATTCTACTGCTTCCATTCTACCATAATTTGAAAGAGCTTGCAGGGATTTTTCATGATTAAGATTTTTTATTACAGCCATAAAAGATATATATTGGTGCATCAAGACAGTTTCTGATAAACTAGCAAGTACTTTACATTTGAATGGAGACATTATGAAAAAATTTAGCCTTTTACTAGCTATCCTACCATTTTTGGTTGCCTGTGGGAATCAAGCCACACCCAAAGCAACCAACTCTCAAAAGACAATCGTCGTTGCTACAGCTGGCGATGTGCCACCATTTGACTACGAAGACAAGGGCAATCTGACAGGATTCGATATTGAAGTCCTAAAGGCAGTGGATGAAAAACTCAGCGACTACGAGATTCAATTCCAAAGAACTGCTTGGGAAAGTATCTTCCCAGGACTTGATTCTGGTCACTATCAGGCTGCAGCCAATAACTTGAGTTACACAAAAGAGCGCGCTGAAAAATATCTCTACTCACTTCCAATTTCAAACAATCCCCTCGTCCTCGTCAGCAACAAGAAAAATCCTTTGACTTCACTTGACCAAATTGCTGGTAAAACAACACAGGAGGATACTGGAACTTCAAACGCTCAATTCATCAATAACTGGAATCAGAAACACACTGACAATCCTGCTACCATCAATTTTTCTGGCGAGGATATTGGTAAACGAATCCTAGACCTCTCTAACGGCGAATTTGATTTCCTCGTTTTTGACAAGGTATCCGTTCAAAAGATTATCAAGGACCGTGGCTTAGACCTTTCTGTGGTTGACTTGCCTTCTGCTGATAGCCCCAGCAACTATATCATTTTCTCAAGCGACCAGAAAGAGTTTAAAGAGCAATTTGATAAAGCACTCAAAGAACTCTATCAAGATGGAACACTTGAAAAACTCAGCAATACCTATCTAGGTGGCTCTTATCTTCCAGATCAATCTCGATTACAATAAGATATATTAAAAACGATTGGACCAGCCAATCGTTTTTAGTTTGCATTGGTTATTTTAGGAAACTTTTACAAAAAATCAAAAAATTTCTTCACATCCTCTACATACCCATGCTTTTCTATTAAGTTTGCTAATAATTTCAGATTGTGCCCCTGATAGTTATCTTCACGACGTAGTTCTTCATACATTTCAATAAAAGGAAGGTTCTTGGACTTGGCCAATTCCAACTCCGCTTCATAGTCATAAGCGACTTTACGAAATAGGATATTTACCAATTCCCCATCTTCAACTTCTATCACGGTATACTGGGCACGGTGATTTTTTAACGCCTCCCAATTAAAATAAGGCATACCAATCGAACCTGGATTGATGATTTGTTGCCCTTGACTGCCATAACGAAGCAACTGCTTGTGAACATGACCATAGATTGCCACGTCGGTTTCCTCATCTAGCAGTTGGTCAAATTTCTCTGTATCATTCTCAACTAGCAAGTCACGACCATAATTTTTGTCAGGTAAATTATGTGAGAGAGAAAAACGCAGTCCCTCAACTTCTTTCTTTTCCAGCATAGGCAAGCTTCGTAGCCAGACAAGCGTTACAGGATCCATTCGCTCCATCAAAAACTGGGTCAATCGCATGAGCTGGATTTCTTTTGGATGTTCCAAACCGTATTGCCCATCCAAGACCTCCAGGACACAATCATCCCAATTCCCTCGAACACTGGCTGTGATAGGAAGATCCTTTAGCAGGGCGACCAAGTCATTTGCACCTGGACCAGGAAGAAAAATATCTCCCAGAAGCCAGTATTCACTGACTCCTTGATTTTTAGCATCTGCAATCACTGCTTCTAGTGCAGTTGCATTGCCATGAATATCTGATAAAATTGCGATTTTATGGTTCATTGTGGTTTCCTTCCGTTTGGTAATCTACTCTTTCTTCCGCCACTTGAGGCAAGGTTTCTGTTTCCTGCGAGTTCAACTTCCTCTGCACAGACTCTGCGACAAGTCTCGGCACCCCGACTTCGACAATCTTATCCACACTTGCTTCCTTGATTTTGGTCAGAGACTTGAAATGCTTCATAAGATTTTGCTTGCGTTTAGGTCCCAGCCCTTCAATTCCATCCAGTTGTGATGAAAAAGAATTTTTGGAGCGCAGTTGGCGATGGAAAGTGATAGCAAAGCGGTGGACCTCGTCTTGGATACGTTGGAGCAGGAAAAATTCCTGAGAATTACGAGATAACTCCACCACCTCAAGCGGATCTCCAAAGAGCAATTCATGGGTTTGGTGCTTGTCGTTCTTTTGAAGCCCAGCAATGGGGATATCCAAGCCCAGCTCCTCTTGGATGACTTGCTTGGCGATATTGACTTGACCTTGTCCTCCATCAATGACAATCAAATCTGGAGGAGTCAAACCGTCACGCTGTACTCGACCATAGCGCCTACGAATGACTTCTCGCATACTGGCATAGTCGTCTGGCCCAACGACAGTCTTGATTTTATACTTACGATAATCCTTCTTACTTGGTTTGCCGTTGATAAAGACCACCATGGCTGAAACAGGACTGGTCCCCATGATGTTGGAGTTATCGAAAGATTCGATACGAACTGGGGTTGGGATTTGAAGCAAGCGTCCTAGATTTTCAATAGCCCCTTGGGTCTTTTCGACAGATTTCTCTAGCAGGTTGAATTTCTGCTCTAGGCTGACTCGAGCATTCTTTATAGCCAAATTGACCAGCTGCTTTTTCTCTCCACGCTGGGGCTTGAGAATCTTGGTATCTACCAAAGCCTTGACCGCTTCTTCGTCAATATCCTGTGGAATCAGTACCTCATTGGGAACTAGATGAGATTTTTCTTGATAGAATTGTCCTACATAGGTCAAAAAATCCTCATCTGGATCATTGAAGTAGGGGAATAGATTGACATCGCGCTCGATGAGCTTGCCCTGACGAACAAAGAAAACTTGCACACACATCCAGCCCTTATCCACATAGTAGCCAAAGACATCGCGATTTTGGAGATCCTTAGCCATGACCCGTTGCTTGGTTCGAAGCGTTCCAATAGCCTGAATCAGGTCACGGTATTCCGCCGCACGTTCAAACTCCATAGTCTGGGCCGCCGCTACCATTTTGCCCTTGAGGTTATCAATGATTTTGTCATCCTGCCCTTTTAAAAAGTCAGAAACCTCCTGAGCCATAGATTTGAAATAGACCTCATCTTTCTTACAGATAGTATGGGCCATGCATTGGCCGATATGGTAGTAAAAACAAACCTTAGAAGGAAGATTCGTACACTTACGAAAAGGGAAAATCCGATCCAGTAGTCGCTTGATTTCATTGGCCGCCCCCACATCTGGATAGGGACCAAAGTAGAGACCTCCGTCCTTCTTGACCTGACGAGTGATAATCAAGCGTGGATAGCGCTCATTAGTGATTTTGATGAAGGGATAGGACTTGTCATCCTTGAGCATGATATTGTATTTAGGCTTATTTTCCTTAATCAGGTTGATTTCTAGGAGAAGTGCCTCAATATTAGACTCCGTAACGATAAATTCAAAATCTACAATTTCAGACACCAAAGCCTCTGTTTTGGTATCATGACTTCCACGGAAATAGGACCGCACGCGGTTACGCAGATTTTTAGCCTTTCCTACATAGATAATGGTGCCGTTTTTATCCTTGTGAATGTAACAACCAGGGCTGGTCGGCAAGAGCTCTAGTTTTGATTTAATCAAGTTGTTCATAGTTCCATTATAGCAAAAAAGTAGGGAAAAATAGTCCCCTACTCATTGGTCTCATATAATTTTCGAAGTCTTTCAACATCCTCTTCCTGGATACCATAAAAAGAACCTGCTGGTTGCATGACAGACTTCTCATCTGTATGGTCCAAGCCAATCGCATGACCTAACTCATGTTCTGCCGTATGGACAAGGCGTTCATAGGAATAGCCATAGTATGGATTGGACAAATAATAATGATTCAGGCGCACCGTTACGGACAAGAATTGCCCTGTTAAGAGATTAGTTTGACTTTCCGCCTCTCCTGCCACAGGAGTGCCTCCGTCGTTCATCTCCGTAGCCGTAATATCCGCCTTACTAGACTCAGTCACGAGTTCAAAGTTAAAAACACCAGTTTGATTCCAGTTCTGGATTGCTTCTAAATAAGCCTCTTGAAAGCGTGAATCCATCTGCGGATCCAGGTAAATACGAGCAGAGGCCTGTGGCCACCTTCCTTCAGAATGCTGGTGACTATCTGTCTGGCTTAACTTAGGCAGTTGCCCTGTTTTCTCCCATTGGTCAATACTTTGTTGACCAATTTTTACTGACCGTTCTGCTTGCTTTAGCGCTCCTTGAAAATCCCCGTTCAGATACCAGAGAAGTCCGAAAACAAGCACACATAAGAGCACAACTATCCAAACCAGACGCCAAAACAAACGCCACACAAAAGAAAAGAAAGCCCCTATCAAACGAAAAAGCCAGCGCATGTCTCTCCATCTTTCTAGCAAATAAAAATTATTTTACTAAAAGAAGCTAAAAGAAATCTAAATACTGACTTTTTCATCTTAACGTCCTACTATTTTTTTGAGTAACTGGATAGCTTTGTATTTTAAAGGAGATGGATGGTAACGGAAAGTACCTGCTTTGCGTACAATATAGCCATTAAAATTCTGTTTAAAACGCAAAACACCATCACTTCCATCAAAAATCCCTTGAATGCCTAGGAAGTTGTATTTAGGTATTCCACGTTTTATGCTTTCCAACATAACATATTTTTGAAGCAGGGCAGGGGCATAGAACTTATTAAACTCAGTGTAGGAACCACTAAAGAGATAAGTCGTTTCCTGAGGCATATAAACAAATAAACTCCCAGCTAAAACAATATCTTCTTCTCCATATTTTTCAATCAAGTCTCGCGCTTCTACTTTTCGAACTTCAAACGTTTCAAATTGACTAGAATATTCTCTCAGTTGATTTTGTTTTTTCTCAGAATGAGGATTTTTACTCAAATCAAGTCGCAACTTGTCCAAGTTTTCTTCTAGTTTACTTTGTTCACCTTGCAATTTGCTCATATAGTCCGAAAAATTTAAGCTTGCTATGAGAAACTCCGCTTGTTCTCCAAAAGTATCATAAAAATGCTCATAATATTCTAAACTTTTATCACTATATTCTCTACGTTCAGAGGTTTCTTTTGTTATATTCTTAAAAATCGATAGTTCTTCACGTTTTAACTTTTTCAACCGAATGCCAAAGGTTTCAGCCTTTTTCACCAAGGGTTTACCCTTTTTGCTAAAACTTTTAAGCAAACTCTTTTCAGTTAATTCAGTTAAATCTTTATAGTATAACCAATCTGGTTCTCCACCTGGATAACCTGTCGTCAATCCATCAAATTGATAACCTAAATCAGTCAAACCTTGAATCATACTTTTTTTCTCAGCATCTATTGGATTACCTTGGTTATCAAAAGTTTGGTAAGTTTCATAAGGTTTTACAAGCAACTCTAATACACCATTTTGCTTGGCATATTCTTTTAACTCCGCATAAAAAACTGGAAGAGCATCTTGTTGGGTATAAATCGGCCCCGAATTGATCTCCATATGCAGACCACCCAGCATGGGCAAGCTATAAACCAGAGCTGCAACTTGAATTTCTCCTTCTTGTTTCAAAGCAAGATAAACAATTCGAGCCCCTCTTTTTTCTAACAAGTCCCCCATCTGGACAGATTGCATAAAGGAACGAGAAGAAACCTGATCAGAATAAGCCTGAAACTCTTCTTTCGTGAGTGTAATTAGTGCCATATACTTACTTTCTATGTTTTTTTCTTAATGTTTTACGGAAATCAAGAGCAAGTCTTAACAGAGGATAGAGAGGATGAGTGGGCATTGTAAATTCACCCAAGTATTCTTCAATCGTTGGATTAAAATTAGCTTTAAAACGATAGAGTCCACCATCTAAAGCATTCTCGACGCCTCCTAAATTTTGCCATAAAATGCCACGTTCAAAGGAATATCGAGCTGTCTCATACCAAGTCAAAATAGGAGCTTTATAACGTCTAAAATCTTCATCCATTCCTGCGTATAGATTGACAGAAGTTTGTCCGAATTCTAAAGTCAAGGTAGCTGCTAAAGGAACTCTTGCTTGACCTGCATCCATATATTCCTGCAGGAAAGTCAATTCCTCTAACAAACGTTCTTTTTCCTTCTTCTGCGCTTCTACTTTTGAAGTTCGAGTCGACTCAGTAAAGGTCTCTTCCAAGGCTCTGTTTTTCGCTAACTGTTCTTCTAATTCTTGCAAACGTTTAGAGACATCCAAGGTGGCCAAGGTGATATAGGCCTTGTCCTTAAAATTATCTAACAACTTTTTATAATAGGCTTCATTCCTCAAATGAATCTCTTTCCGCTTCTCGGTTTTTTTCATCAAAAAGGAAAAAGACTCCAATAATTCAGTTCCACCAAATTGAATCTCTACCCCCTTATTCCGTGCTGTTCGAATAGCCTGCTTTGTTGACTTGGAAAGTTTATCTTCTTCAAAATTTTCCTTGTATATTTTCGCCTGAATACGAGGTTGAATGGTGTCTCCCATTTCCTCTGTTTTTCCTGACCACCTTACTCCCATTCGTTGCAAACTATCAATAATAGCCAGATTTTCAGGAAATTCTGTCTTTTCCTGATTGATTAAACTTTGAGACAGGCAAATACTTGGGTCAAAAGTCACAAAAACCGCTCTCTTACTGCGAGCATAAGACTTAATGGACTGAATGACAAAACTCAAGAGTTCTGTATCTCCATAATCCAATATGGGTCCTCTTGGGATGTAAAACATTTTATAGCCTAGCGGAAGAGCTCTAATCAAAATACTAGCTGTCGCCAGTAATTTTTCTTCCCTGTAAACACCAAACTTCTCATGTTGCCAATCAGACTTAACTTCTTCCCAGGCACTACTTTGTAATACATTGGCTAATTCATGGTCTTTGACAAACTGATCATATTCTAATGTGGGAATGCCAATTTGATAACGGTACATTTCCTACTCTCTTTCCTCCAGTATCTTATTACTATTCTACTACTTTCGTTTGAAAAGTCTAGTGAAAACATATTTTATTTTAGTTCTACTCCTCTTATGCTGCAGTTCAAACTAAGTCAATCTCTCTTCTAATTTGAAATCAATTGGCAGAGCTGCTAAGAACCGTTCCAATTGTTTTTCCCAATAATACCACTCGTGAGTTCCAGCACTATGTCTATAGGTCACATCAAATCCCAGTTTTTTGAGATTTTTCACTGCTAGATTATTGGCTTCATACAAGAAATCCTGCTCGCCACACCAAGCCCAAAGCTTGGTCTTTTTGTCCGATTTTTTAGCCAGACTTTCTAGAGAATAGGGGCTAGCTGTCCAATCTTTAATCTCCCCAAACACACCTCTCCAATAAGCCGGTGTTCCCAAATTTTGGCTCTCAGGAGAAAAATCTTGAAAGCTGAGGGCACCTGAAAAACTAGCTGCATGAGAAAAACGATTTGTAGCAAGAGCCAGTTTGAAACAGCCATAGCCTCCCATAGAGAGGCCAGCGATAAAGGTCTTTTCACGCTTACTGGTCATGTTAGGGAAGAAGCGTTTTAGAACCTGTGGCAATTCCACTGCTAGAGCTGTGTAATAGTCAAAACCATACTGGGTATCGGTATACCAACCGTTGCTGGTATTGGGCATAACAACGATGATATTAGTGCCTCGAAGCAAGCGTTCTACATTGGTCCGCTTGAGCCAGCTATTATGGTTGCCAGACATCCCGTGCAAGAGGTACAAGACAGGGATATCTTTACAATCTGGTTCTTCCACTCGATTGGCATCGGGGTAGAGGACATTCACTCCCCACTCCATATCCAAGACTTGTGAGTAATACTCGATTTTCATTACTGCCATAATTTTTTCCTTTTATTTTCCGATAAGAAAAGCCGAAACTCGACTTTCTCTCTGTTTATTTCAACAATTATTTTGCTTCCATGACTACTGGTAAAATAGCTGGACGACGCTTGGTCTGGTCAAAGAGATACTTGGTCAGATTATCACGAACCTTCCCTTTAAGATCTGCCCAGTCAAAGTCATCGCCTTGAAGATAGTCTTCTACCGTCTGATTAATCAATTCTGAACTTTCACGGAGAATATCACGACTCTTCTTGAGATAAACAAACCCACGCGTGTGAACACGAGCCTTGGCCACAATTTTCTTCTCACGACGATTAACGGTAATTGCTACGATGAAAATGCCATCCTCTGACAAGACCTTACGGTCACGAAGAACCACATTTCCAACATCACCAATGGCATTCCCGTCAATCAAGACATCTCCTGCCGAAACCGCGCCAGCTGGGACAAAGTCCCCATTCTCATAAGCCATGCTGGTTCCCTTTTTAGGGATGAAAATGCGTTCTGGCAACATTCCAACCGCCATAGCAGCCTTAGCATGGGCATCCAACTCGCGGTATTCCCCTTGAATTGGGAAGAGATACTTAGGTTGCAAGAGATTAATCATCAACTGCAAATCACGCGCATTTCCGTGCCCTGATACATGTAAACTTTGGGTAATCAATTTGACAACCCCTCCTGCCTGATAAATCATATTTTCCACACGCGCAACGAAGGCTTCTTTAGCAATAGACGGAGCCGTAGCAATATAGACCAGGTCCCCATCCTTGATTTCTACATAACGATGGCGACCAATCGACATCTTACGAAGTCCATTGATAGGTTCACCCATACGACCTGTCTCAAGAATAATCAACTCATGGTCTTCAAAGCGAGACATATCTTTCGGCTTAATCAAGAGAATTTCGTTGGCTAAAGACAACTTCTTGAGACGAATCGCTGTGCGGACGATATTTTCAATATCAAATCCTGTCAAGACGATACGTCGACCTGTTTTATCCGCAGCGTCAAAAATCTGCTGGATACGAGAAAGGTTACTGGAAACAGCTGCAACGATGATACGACCTTCCCAGTCAGCAATGGTTTGGGTAATTTCATCTCTAACTTCACTTTCACTAGCCACCTGAATATTGCTGTCCGCATTGGCCGAATCACTGAGGAGAGCCAGGACGCCGTCACGACCGATTTCTGCCAAACGAGCGAAGTCTGTCGCATAGGATTCACTAGCTGTCTGGTCAAATTTGAAGTCACCTGTATAAACGATGCTACCTTCAGCTGTCTTCAAGACAATTCCCAGGCTCTCTGGAACGGAGTAAGTCGTAGGGAAGAAGGAAACCACTGTCCCACCAAAATCAATCTCCGTATCTTCATCAATAACATGAAAATCATTAAATTTCTTGACTGCGTCATTTCCTTTGACAAAGAGTTTTGCCAACTCAATGGTCAACTCAGAGCCAAATACAGGTACCTTGGCTTCAGCCAAGAGATAAGGCAGAGCACCAATAGCATCTGCATGTCCGTGAGTTAAAAATACCCCAGCAATTCGATCTTTATTTTCAAAAAGGTAGTCCATCTTTGGAATCACCACATCGACCCCTAATTGTTCATTTTCGGGATATTTTAACCCTGCATTCAAAACAAAAATGGACTCTCCAATTTCAGCAATGTACATATTTTTCCCATTTTCACGTACACCACCAAGTGTTGTTAAACTAATATTACTCATTTTTCCTCCAAAATCTTAGTTTATCTTGATTATAGGGTTGCTTACCCTCTTATTCTAAAAGCACTATTACTGTTAGCCGAATCTTTTCCTACCATTATACCATTTTTTTGATGATTTTCAAAATGAAGATTTGTTTTCAAAAAAGAGCTGGTTTCCCAACTCTTTCCTATGATCTACTCTTTTTCCATTAAAAAGTCATAAATTTCTTGCACGGTACCCAGCGCCATCATTTCTTGGTCTTTGACGGTTTGTTTGAGATTTTGGTAAATCTGACTTTCTCCGATTTCTCTCTTTGGCGCTTCTTTATTGACTGTCATAACCCCATCTTTGATCGTCACAAAGTCTAGCTCTTCAAATACTTGAATCATCTTGACCAGCAAGATTTGTTGAATATTAAGATAAGCTGCCAAATCCTTCAGTTTATAGCGAATATCAAACTCAGGAAACTGGTAGATAGTCTTGTACAATTTTGCAAACTGTTCTCTGGTCCCATAGCCTGTTAGATAGTAGGCCTTGTCAATATCATTTTTGAAATAGACAGCAGAGAAATTCTGTTCCTGAAAAATGGTCTTCAGCAGGGTAATATCCTCAGGAATGGTTTTTACGACAACAGCTTCACTAGTCGCTATATCTGGCAATTCTCCAGCAAAATCCAAGACTGGAACTCCCTCTGGCAAGACTGCATTCTTCCCACGGATATTAAAAAGTTGAACACCCTCCACACGCGCATCCACCATCATCAACTGGAGGGCAGTTTGACCATTCCATTGGTTGACAGACAATTTGACTGCCAGCTCTAGATTCTTGGTTTGAGCAAATTCTGTTGCCCATCTACCTTGGCCAAAGGCCACCACTTCAAAACTAGCCTCACCCTTAGAAATTTTCAGTTTGAGATGGGCATTGCCTGCCCCCATGGTACGGGCACTTTCGACCTGAAAATCCTTGATATAAAAGACAGGTTTCTGATTATCCATGCCAAAAGGAGCTAAACGTTCAAAGTTCTTGACTGTTTCAAGACTCAAAGCCTCCAAATCCAACTCTTCATCTAGGTTTAACTTGTTCTTGCCAGTAGCATCTGCACCTTTTTCACGGACATAATCTTCCAAAACCTGAGATAAATCTGAGAGTTTCTCCACTTCCAGCGTCATCCCTGCTGCACCAGCATGGCCACCAAAGGCGATGAAGAGGTCTCGATGAGGATCCAGAGCCTCAAAAATATCGACCGCTTCCACACTACGAGCACTGCCCTTGGCACGACCGTCTTCTATATTGAGAACGATAACTGTCTGCCCTAGTTCTTCCAACAAACGACCAGCCACGATTCCTAGAACCCCAGGATTCCAACCTTCCTTAGCCAAGACTTGGACCTTCTTCTCAGGGTCCACCATGGTCTTAGCTTCTTCATAGATAGACTGAACGATTTCCTTGCGCTCTTCATTTTTCTGGTGAATCATAAGGGCAATCTCGTGCGCTTCCTCATCATCAAACCCAGTCAGCAAATCAATGGCAGGATTGGGATCGTCCAAGCGACCCAAGGCATTCAAACGAGGAGCAATCTGGAAACCAACCGTTTCTTCTGTTACTTCGTTGGCAGCAATCCCAGCCATGTCTAGCATTTCTTGTAGACCAATACGCTGAGTGTGTCCCAACATTTCCAGACCATACTGAACCAAGATACGGTTCTCATCTGTCAAACTAACCATATCAGCAATGGTACCAATAGCGACCAAATCAAGCAATTCCACTTGTACTTCTTCTAAAAGGGCACAAGCCAGCTTGAAAGCAACTCCACAACCAGCCAAATATTTGAAAGGATAGTTCGCATCCGGATGTTCAGGATGGACAATAGCATAGGCATCTGGTAAGGTTTCAGGCATGGAATGGTGATCTGTGACAATGACATCCACTCCCATAGACTGGGCCAATTCAATAGCCTCATGACCAGCAACCCCATTATCCACCGTCACAATCAAGGAAATCCCTTCTTGCTCGATAAAGTATTTATAGACACTTGCATTAGGTCCATAGCCATCGGTAAAACGATTAGGCAAGTAAACACGGCATTCGGCGCCAAGCTGTTCCAAACTTTCCTTCACAATCGAAGCCGAAGTCATGCCATCCGCATCATAATCACCGTAAACGAGGATATTTTCCCCTTCTTCAATGGCCTGACGAATCCGTTCCACTGCCTTATCCATATCATGGAGTAGATAAGGGTCGTGCAAGTCCTCCAAGGAAGGTTCTAAAAACTTCTTCAGACTTTCTTGGTCCTGAATTCCTCTTTCAAATAATAACCGAGCCACATCAGGACCCAGTCCAGCCTTCTTGGCTATTTTTGTAAAATCCGCATCTTCTACCTGCGGGGCAAACTGCCATTCATAAGTAGGTGTTATCAAAAAGACATCCACTCTTTCTAAGAATTCTATTGCTTCATTATAACATGATTTAGACGTTTTCTCTATCCAGATTGCTTTTTTATAAAATTTTAGTGAATTTTTTCAGATATGATTTGACAAGACAAATCTTTTGGTGTAGAATCATGTTATAAAATCTAACACAAAGGAGATTCCTTATGGCTTTAGTAGAATTTGAACACGTCGAAAAATATTACGGAGACTACCACGCACTCCGCGACATCAATCTCCGTTTTGAAAAAGGACAAGTCGTTGTCCTACTCGGACCATCTGGTTCTGGGAAATCCACTCTTATCCGCACCATCAATGGTTTGGAGGCTGTTGACAAAGGAAGCCTTCTAGTAAATGGTCACCAAGTTGCTGGTGCCAACCAGAAAGATTTGGTACCTCTACGTAAGGAAGTCGGCATGGTTTTCCAGCATTTTAACCTCTACCCTCACAAAACAGTGTTAGAAAACGTAACACTTGCACCCATAAAAGTTCTAGGAATTGATAAAAAAGAAGCTGAAAAAACAGCTCAAAAATATCTGGAATTTGTAAATATGTGGGACAAGAAAGATTCATATCCAGCCATGCTATCTGGTGGACAAAAGCAACGGATTGCCATTGCACGTGGACTCGCTATGCATCCAGAGCTCCTTCTCTTTGATGAGCCAACATCTGCTCTTGACCCTGAAACCATCGGCGATGTTCTAGCAGTTATGCAAAAATTGGCCCACGATGGTATGAATATGATTGTCGTTACCCATGAAATGGGCTTTGCCCGTGAAGTTGCGGACCGCATCATCTTTATGGCTGACGGAGAAGTTTTGGTGGATACTACAGATGTTGATGACTTTTTCGATAATCCAAGCGAACCTCGTGCCCAACAATTTCTCAGTAAAATCATCAACCACGAAAGTGACAAAGTCAAATAAGGAGGCGCCTATGAAAAAGAAATTCTTTTTATCCGCATTATTGATTAGCCTTTTCGGCCTTGCTGCTACAAAACCAGTTCAGGCTGATACCACTGTCGCAGACATTCAAAAGAGAGGCGAGCTAGTTGTTGGTGTGAAACAAGACGTTCCCAATTTCGGTTACAAGGATCCCAAGACAGGGACCTTTTCTGGTATCGAAACGGACTTGGCCAAGATGGTAGCTGATGAGCTCAAGGTCAAGGTTCGTTATGTGCCTGTTACAGCGCAAACTCGTGGACCCCTTCTAGACAATGAACAGGTCGATATGGATATCGCAACCTTCACCATTACAGACGAACGCAAAAAACTCTACAACTTTACCAGTCCCTACTACACGGACGCATCTGGATTTTTGGTCAATAAATCTGCCAAAATCAAAAAGATTGAGGACCTAAACGGCAAAACCATCGGAGTCGCCCAAGGTTCCATCACCCAACGCCTGATTACTGAACTGGGTAAAAAGAAAGGTCTGAAGTTTAAATTCGTCGAACTTGGTTCCTACCCAGAATTGATTACTTCCCTGCACGCTCATCGTATCGATGCCTTTTCCGTTGACCGCTCGATTCTGTCTGGCTACATCAGCAAGCGCACAGTGCTACTAGATGATAGTTTCAAGCCATCTGACTACGGTATCGTTACCAAGAAATCAAATACCGAACTCAACGACTATCTTGATAACTTGGTTACTAAATGGAGCAAGGATGGTAGTTTGCAGAAACTTTATGACCGTTACAAGCTCAAACCATCTAGCCATACTGCAGATTAAGGAGGATACCCCATGACAGATTTATCATCTTGGACAGCCTATTTTCAGGATTTTGGACAATTTTTCAATGGTTTCCTCTTCACTCTTGCACTAGCTATCGGATCTTTTATCCTAGCCATGGTTTTGGGCATCTTCTTTGGAGCCATGTCAACCAGCAAGCGTCCAATATTGAGAATTTTAGCTCGCATCTTTGTCGAATTTTACCAAAATACTCCCCTCTTGGTGCAGTTTGTTATCGTTTTTTATGGCCTACCTCTTATCAGTGACCATATCATCATGATTCCAATTTATTGGACAGCCGTTCTCTGCGTGGGTCTCTATCACGGCGCCTATATCGCTGAGGTGATTCGCTCAGGTATTCAGTCTATTCCTAGCGGTCAGATGGAGGCCGCCTTGTCGCAAGGTTTTACCTATATCAGCGCCATGCGCTTGATTATCTTGCCTCAGGCCTTTCGTATCATTCTCCCTCCTTTGACCAACCAAATCGTCAACCTCATCAAAAATACCTCCACAGTCGCTATCATTTCTGGAGTCGACTTGATGTTTGTGACCAAGTCTTGGTCAGCACTTAACGGAAACTACATTCCAGCCTTTTTAGGCGCTGCCCTGCTCTACTTCTCTCTATGCTTTCCTGTTGCCCAGTTTGGTCGCAAGATGGAGCAAGCCAACAAAAAAGCCTATTCACTTTAGGAGGTTACTATGGAATCCATTTTAGAAGTTTTGACCCCAGATAACCTAGTCTTTATCTTTAAAGGATTTGGCTTGACCCTCTATATTTCTCTGATTGCCATCGTCCTCTCTACCCTTATCGGAACGGTGCTAGCCGTCATGAGAAATGGGAAAAATCCTGTCTTACGTATCATCTCCAGCATTTATATCGAGTTTGTACGTAACGTTCCCAACCTCCTCTGGATTTTCACTATCTTTTTAGTTTTCAAGATGAAATCCACACCAGCAGGAATCACTGCCTTTACCCTCTTTACATCAGCAGCCTTGGCTGAGATTATCCGAGGTGGTCTCAATGCCGTAGACAAGGGACAGTACGAAGCAGGAATGTCACAAGGATTTACTTCTGCACAAATCCTCTACCACATCATTCTCCCACAAGCCATTCGTAAAATGCTGCCAGCCATCATTTCTCAGTTTGTTACCGTGATTAAGGATACCAGCCTTCTCTACTCTGTTATCGCCCTACAAGAACTCTTTGGAGCCAGCCAAATTCTCATGGGCCGTTATTTCGAACCAGAGCAAGTCTTCAGTCTGTATATCCTGATTGCCCTCATCTACTTCAGCTTTAACCTAGCCATTTCTAGCCTGTCTCATATGCTAGCAAAACGTTGGCAACAAGCTGCAGAATAAAAAAAAACAGCTCTCCAGTTCAATTGGAGAGTTTTTTGATGAGAGTAGATATTTATAGACCTCAATTTGACACCATACTTTTTCTATGATAAAATGTAACAAATTTGTTTACAACAAATCAAAATCTTAATGAAATGGAATTTTCTATGAAATCACTCAAAGGACTACTCTTTATCATAGCTAGTTTTGTCTTGACTATTTTGACTTGGATGAACACTTCTCCCCAATTCATGATTCCAGGACTAGCTTTAACAAGCCTATCTCTGACTTTTATCCTAGCCACTCGTCTCCCACTGGTTTCACGGTTTAGAGAAGGTCTATACTGTCCATAAATTCACAGCCTTTCTCTCCATCATCCTACTCATCTTTCATAACTTCAGTATGGGCGGTTTGTGGGGCTCTCGATTAGCTGCTCAGTTTGGCAATCTTGCAATCTATATCTTTGTCAGTATCATCCTGGTCGCCTATTTAGGCAAATACATCCAATACGAAGCTTGGCGATGGATTCACCGTCTGGTTTATCTAGCTTATATTTTCGGACTCTTTCATGTCTATATGATGATGGGCAATCGCCTCCTTACATTTAATCTTCTAAGTTTTCTTGTTGGTAGCTATGCCCTTTTAGGCTTGCTAGCTGGTTTTTATATCATTTTTCTATATCAAAAGATTGGTTTCCCCTATCTAGGGAAAATCACCAATCTCAAACACTTAAATCACGATACTAGAGAAATTCAAATCCATCTTAGCAGACCTTTCAACTATCAATCAGGACAATTTGCCTTTCTGAAGATTTTCCAAGAAGGCTTTGAAAGTGCTCCACATCCCTTTTCTATCTCAGGAGGTCATGGTCAAACTCTTTACTTTACTGTTAAAAATTCAGGCGACCATACCAAGAATATCTATGACAATCTTCAAGTCGGCAGCAAAGTAAGCGTAGACAGAGCTTACGGGCACATGATTATAGAAGAAGGACGAGGAAATCAGGTTTGGATTGCTGGGGGTATTGGGATCACCCCCTTCATCTCTTACATCCGTGAACATCCTATTTTAGATAAACAGGTTCACTTCTACTATAGCTTCCGTGGAGGTGAAAATGCAGTTTATCTAGATTTACTCCGTGACTATGCTCAGAAAAATCCTAATTTTGAACTCCATCTAGTCGACAGTACAAAAAACGGCTATCTTAATTTTGAACAAAAAGAAGTACCCGAACAGGCAACCGTCTATATGTGTGGTCCTCTTTCTATGATGAAGTCACTTGCCAAACAGATTAAGAAACAAAATCCAAAAGCAGAGCTTATTTACGAAGGATTCAAGTTCAAATAACCACTCATACTCTCCTGAAATTTCCCAGGAGAGTTTTTTATAGCCAAATGAAATAAGACCGGAGCGATGGAATTTTGGCATTCAAATCAATTGATAAGAATATTTTATAGTGGAATGAAATAGGATACGAACAAATTGATTAGGAAAATCAAATGAATTTACAGAAATCTTTTAGCAGTCATGGCATCCTATTCCAGTTTCAAAACGCTATAGAAGCAGCATTGTGCTAGTCTAGTTTCAGTTTACTATACTAAAACGAGTAGCTTGAAACACCAAAAAACCCACCCAATGGGTAGGTTTCATCTGTATTATTCAGCTAGATTATGCTTTACCTTCTGAACCGAATACGTCGATACGTTCTTCAACTGATGCTTGGATAGCTTTTACACCGTCAGCCAAGAATTTACGTGGGTCGAAGAGTTTTTTCTTGTCGTATTCTGCTTCGTTTGCTTCGTAGTCACGAGCAAATTTACGAGTTGCGTTAGCGAATGCGATTTGGCATTCAGTGTTAACGTTAACTTTCGCAACACCAAGTTTGATAGCCTCTTGGATTTGCTCATCAGGAATACCTGAACCACCGTGCAATACGATTGGGAATCCTGGAACAGCTTCAGTCAATTTTTGCAAGTGATCAAGGTGAAGACCTTTCCAGTTTTCTGGGTAAGGACCGTGGATGTTACCGATACCAGCTGCCAAGAAGTCGATACCAGTTTCAACCATTGCTTTAGCGTCTTCGATTGGAGCCAATTCACCATCACCGATGATTCCGTCTTCTTCACCACCGATAGTACCAACTTCAGCTTCCACTGATACACCATTTGCATGAGCAAATTCTACAACTTTACGAGCTTTTTCAAGGTTTTCTTCAACTGGAAGGTGTGAACCATCAAACATAACTGAAGTATAACCAACTCGGATACACTCAAGTGCATCTTCGTAGTGACCGTGGTCAAGGTGGATAGCTACTGGTACAGTGATACCCATTGATTCAACAAGGTTAGCGATCAAGTTGCGAGCAACTTTGTAACCACCCATGTATTTAGCAGCACCCATTGAAGTTTGGATCAAAACTGGAGCTTTTTTAGCTTCTGCTGCGCGCAAGATAGCTTGAGTCCACTCAAGGTTGTTTGTGTTAAATCCACCAACTGCATAACCGTTGTCACGAGCTGCTTGGACAAATTTTTCTGCTGAAACGATTGCCATTTTATCAGGCCTCCTGTATATTTTTATGGGACTTCCCATTTACATTGTTCATTTTATCACTTTTTGACAAAAAAATCTAGTTTTTCCCGCAGTTTCGATTGAATTTCTTCTAGCTCCATCTATGTAAACCCTTTCTATCCCTAGTCTTGGGCGACTTTTGGAAAAGCTATGTAGAAGGTTAAACGATTCTCCGCCATCTCGAAACGATAGGGTAATTTTTCATGTTCCAATAGACTCTTGACCACAAAGAGCCCCATCCCAGACCCCTTGGCCTTGCGACTAGCATTGTCAGAAAAAGATTGGGTTAGTTTTTCTTGTTCTTCTGGACTGCAGCTATTTTCTATAAAGAATTCCCCTTCTCTTTCTCCAATGCCAACCAAGCCGCCTGGAACAGAGTGTTTAATAGCATTACTGATGAGGTTAGACAGAATCAACTTCATAACTGATGGGTTTAGATAAACCTGCTGATGAGTCAAACTATTGTCTATCTGGAGCTCTCTTTCCTTGGCTAGTAAGGCATAATCCTTAACCAGACTTTGCGTCATCTGGTATAAGTCAATTTGTTCCCTATCATCTCGCAATTCTTGCACAGACGAGAGAGAAAGTATCTGGAGAACGTGGTGATTGAGCTCATCCACAATCCCCAAGGCAACTCCAAGATAGTGGTCTCTATCCTTATAACGACCGACATTTTCTTTCATGTTTTCGATCAGGATTTTCAAACTAGCCAGCGGTGTTTTCAACTCATGAGAAGCCCCTCGTAGGAATTCGACCTTCATCTTTTCCAGCTGGAGAATAGCTTCATTCTTGTCATGCAAGTCCGCAATGACAGTCAAAAGATGCTGGTAGAGGCTATTGATTTGTTCCTTGAGATCACCAATCTCATCCTTCGAATCCACGCGCAATCGCACTTGGGCATCCAAATCCATCATCCGTCGGGTCACCCGCTTGATTTCCAAAATCGGGGCAACGATAGTCCGAGCATAGATATAGGCTACCAAAAGTGAAATCAGAAATGATGCCAACAAGGTATAGGGAAGAAACTGGAGACTGATTTGCTCTGCTTCCTTTTGCAAATCCATGGACGCTAAAAACTGGAGAGTCATGGTACCACCGTCCTGCGTTTTCACCTCACGCTCCTCGATAAAGAGAGAGGTGGTCTGGCGGTCTGTGTCCAGAGGAAGATTGTCCTTGACTTCTAACTTGTCCTCGGTCATCTCACCCTTGACCGCCCCCTTAATCTCACTAGTCTGGGAATACAGCTCTAACACTTGCTCGATACTCTGCCTATCCTTCCCTTCTAGGGACTGAGCAATGGCTGTCGCTTTCTGGCCAATGGTTTCCTGACGATGGCTCAGATAAGTCGAAGGAAAAAGAAAATAAATGGCTAAATGGAGACAGACGACTAGAACACTAAAAATCGAGAAGGTATAGATAAATATCTTTGTAAATAAACCTGTTCGTTTCATTTTCGCTCCAATTTATAACCAACATTGCGCACAGTGAGGATGCAGTCCAGGTCTAGCTTTTTCCGCAGTTCCTTGATATAAACATCAATGACTCGGTCAAAGGGAACCTCATCTGTCGCCTTCCAGACTGCATCGATAATCTGAGAACGAGTCAAGGCTCTTCCTTCATTTTTCACCAAATAATCAAGAATTTCTAACTCTTTGGCATTGATAGCTACTTCCTCACCTGCGAGGCTTGCACTGTAGCTTTCAAAGTCCACCTTGGCATCCTTGTAAGAAAAGATTCTTCCCGTATCATAATAGCGCTTGAAAATCGCATCCACCCTCACTTTTAAGAGGGAGAGGGAGAAGGGCTTTTCCAGATAGCCATCTGCTAGCGAAGCAAAGGCACTCATCTTGTATTCTTCATCCTGAAAGGCTGTCAGCATCAAGACAGGGACTTGGCTGGTTTTGCGAATCTCTGCTAGCACTTCTAGACCATTGAGCTTGGGCATCTGGATATCCAGTAAAACCAAGGCTACTTCATAGCTGGAAAATTTTTCTAAGGCTTCTTGCCCATCTGCAACCTCAATGGTTTCATAACCACAATCCGTCAAATAATCACTGATCCCCTCACGAATCATCTCTTCATCTTCTACAATTAAAATTTTCATACTTTAACTGCTCTCTATTTTTTATTTTTCTTAGAATAATACTCAATGAAAATCAAAGAGCAAACTAGGAAGCTAGCCGCAGGTTGCTCAAAGCACTATTTGAGGTTGCAGATAAGACTGATGAAGTCAGCTCAAAACACGGTTTTGAGGTTGTGGATAAGACTGACGAAGTCAGTTACCTATACCTATGATATCTACGGAAAGGTAAAGCTGGCGTAGTTTGAAGAGATTTTCGAAGAGTATAAATACCTACTCTATTTATTATAATCTCTTATTGGCATTTTGTCTTTAAGAAACTTGCTACTAGATAAAACAAAGAGAGCCTATCGCTCTCTCTGCTCATATTTCACTCCCTATGGAATGAAAATTATTTAGCTGCTTTTGAAAATGTTACAACGTAGTTATAATCTTTCCCATTAGCTTGATAGACATAGTCCTCTTTGAAAGTATAGCCACGTTCACGTAGTTTATCTTTCATAGCATCAACTTGAGTCTTGACAGCTTCTTTCACCTGTTCGTTAGTTGAACCAGCTGCGACTTCAAGAGGGGTTCCATTGATATCTCCTAGAAAACCTGCAATATCCTTCATTTTATCAAAGTTATAAAATACATTTACTTTGACCTTTTGAGGAGCTGGCTGTTCTAGACTTCTACGATTTCTACTAGCGCGTGGTTGAACTGCTGGAGCCATTCTGAAACCTGTGGTTCCTACTGGCTGTGTTTTGGATTCTTTTGTGAATTCTACAACATAATCATAGCTATCTCCACCCTCAACGATTTGATCCAAGTCTGTTGTGGACTTAACTGTAAAGCCTTGTTTTTTCAGTTTCTCAATTTGTGCTTTTGTTTTTTCTACAACAGCTTTTTTAATATCTTCTTTAGTTGCATTACCTGGTAAAGTTAAAAGATTATTTTCTCCTACTTCACCTAATGCTCCAGCTATATCTTTAAGAGCTGTTAAATTATAGTAGATATTTATTTTTTTAGTTTTATTAGATAAATCTCTTTTTACAACTTTTTTAGCTCTAACTTGAACTTTTGGTGCAATTCTGAATGTTGATGTCCCTTGAGTTTCTTTTGAAAATACTACTATATAGTTATAATTTTTCACTTGCGTATTTTCTTCAAAAATTATCTCATTCTTAACATTGTAACCGTGTTTTTTCAAATCAGCTATTTTCGCATCTATTTTTGCTTTTACCAGTTGTTTAGCTTGTTCTTCTGTGGCATTGTTTGGAATTTTTACTGTATTATTTTCCCCTGGATCAGCGAAAAAACCATTTATATCTGGCATCCCAGCAAAATTATAACTAATATTTACTGTACCCTCTTGTTCTCCTGCTGCACGAGCTACTCTTCTTGCTCTTGGTTGATATGAAGGAGCATTTCTGAAACTTGTATTTTCTGTTGTTGGCTGAGTAGTTTCTGAGTTTTCTGTTGTAGTTGCGTTTGCTGAAGTCGCTGGCTGTGTAGCTTCTGTTCCTGCTTCTGGTTGCGTTACTCCTGAAGATACTTCTCCTGAACCATGCCCTATTACCGTACTTCCATTATCAATTGTAGTTCCATCATTACGTCCATTTGATAAGCCATCCTTGTTATAGTTAGGAGATGTAATTTCCTCACCAGGAACTTCTAAAGCGAGAATCTCATTCTGATATTTATCTGTAATCTCTGATGCAGTTTCATCATCTGGCGCTGCTTGGATTTCTGCAATAGCCTTTGTTTTCAACTCTTCTAATTTCGCTTTAAAAGAAGTTTTATCAGATTCATCTGCAACTTTTTCAATCGCAGCTAATTTATCAGCATAAATAGAGTCAATATTTGTCAAATTTTCTTTCTTAGCTTCCTCTAATGCTGTATTCAACTCTTTTTCTTCCTCCGTTGCAGCTGCTGATTCTGTTTCTTTCGATGTTTCTGTTCCAGCTGGTTGTGTAACTGTTGTATCTCCAGCCGAATCTTCTGCTTTCGGAGCTGAAATTCCAGGTTGTTCTGTAGTTTCATCATTTGAAGGAGTAGCGTCTGTTGATGGATTATTTGAAGGGACATTGTCCGTTACTGGAGTTGATTCTGCTTCTTTTGTTTCTGAAGATTCTTCTACTGGTTGACCTTGATTTCCTGAAGTTGTAGCCTCTGACTCTTCAACTTTCGGAGTTTCTGCTTTCTGTTCAGATTCTACATTAGCTCCGTCTGTTTCTTCAGTTCCATTTACTACTTCTTCTCTTTTTGCTTTATCAGAAGTTGATGTTGTTGATTCTGAGTTTCCGTCTCCAGTTGAGGCTTCAGCATTTTGTGAATTTGTTTCTTCTTTATTGCCTTCTGTTACTGAATGTGATGACTCTGAATCGCTTGAATCATTTGTAGCATCTACAGATGGAGTAGTTGAAGTTTCTGACGTTACTTCTGGAGTTTTTTGCTCAGCTTCTTCTGTTTCATCAGAAGTCAACGTTGAAGGAGTTGAATTGCCATCCTCATTTGACTCACTTGTAGATGATACTGAATCTCCAGCTGGTTTGGCAACCTCTGAATCTGGCTCTGTTGATTCTGCTCCCTCATTCGATACTTCTGGAGCTGATGGTTGTTCCTCTACTTTCGGTTCTTTTTCAGATTTACCTTCTTCTCTAGCTGGTTGTGTAGCTGGCGACCCACCTTCAGAAACAGTTGATGGTTCTGTTGAATCCCCTGATTGCTCATCAGCTTCTTTCTCTTCTTTTCCTTCATCTCCTGCTGTTGTTCCCACTTCTTTTGGAGCTGGTTGTTCTTCTTTATTTTCCGAAGTTGTACCCTCTACCACTGGTGTTTCTGAAACTTCTGCTTTCGGAGCTGAACTTCCTGATTGTTCTGTAGTTTCATCATTTGAAGGAGTAGCGTCTGTTACCTTAGTGGATCCACCTGAATCAGTACTAGTTGTAGCACCTGTTGATGGATTATTTGATGTTTCGACGTTACCTTCTTCTCCTGCTGGCGCTGTCTCCTCAACTTTCGGAGTTACTCCTTCTGTTCCTTCAGCTCCATTTGCCGCTGATTCTGTTGAAGCTGGTGCTGATTCCACAGTTGCAGATGTTCCTGGTTCTGCTTTTGCTTCTTTTTCTGTTACTTCTGGTGTTGTTTCTGAAGCTTCTCCTGTTCCCTCTGGAGTTACGTCTGAAGTTCCTTCTTCTGCTGTTGCACCTGGTGTAGTTCCTTCTGTTTCATCTTCTTTAGGTGTTGTTTCTGCTGAAGTTCCTGAAGCTTCTGTTGATTCTGTTGGAGCTTCTACTTTTGGTTCAGTTGGTTTCGCTGCCTCTGGCTCTGTTACTTCAGCTTCCTTTGCTACTTCTTCTGTTGAAGATGGTGTTTCTGGTTTTGATGGTGCTGGGGTTTCTTCTGCTGGTTGATCTTGTTCTCCTGAAGTGCCTTCCTCTACCACTGGCGCTGGTTCTGTTGGTTCAGCTGACGCCTCTGGTTGTTCAACTTTCGGCGCTTCTATTTTTCCTTCAGTTGCATCTTCTTTAGGTGTTGGAGTAGTTGGCGCTTCTACTTTCGGAGTTGGAGTTTCTGCGTTTGGTTCAGCTGGTTTCGCTACCTCTGACTCTGTTACTTCTGGTTCCGGTGCTTCTGTTGCACCTGGTTGTTCTTCTTTATTTTCCGGAGTTGTCGGTGCTTCTGTTTTTGGTTCAGATGATTCTGTTGGCTCTTCCACTTTTGTCGCTGGAGTCGCTGGCTTCTCTTCTTTCGGCGCTGGTGTTACCACCTCTGGTGCTGTTTCTTTTGGTGCTACTGGAGCTTCTGTTTCTTCTTTAACTTCTGGGCTTGTCACAGCTGGTGCTTCTGAAGCAGGTTCTTCACCTAATTCTTCCGATCTTTCCACTACTGGTGCTGATACAGGCTGATAGACTGGGCTATAGTTCACAGTCATTTTTTCAACTTTCTCAGTGACATCTGTTAATTCAAAGGTAACAGCTTTTGTTTCTTGGTCTTTCTTGAGCAAGACTTCATAAGTACGAACTTCGCCACTTGCACCGCTTTCTTTGATGACAATCTT
>NZ_VMMM01000023.1:0-36563 GCF_013277195.1 Streptococcus sp. 2579 | reverse complement strand
GACAAGTCAGCATTAGAAGCATCTAAGACAGCGTTGTCTGGCGACACTAATAACAGTGCTAACACGAACAACGGCGGTACTACCACCCCTGCTGACAGCAATAGCAACAGTGTGACACCAGGTAATAGTGGTAACACTCCAGTCCCTGGTGTGACGACTGATGATAGTAGCAACACGAACCCTGCTACTCCATCATCTACTGTTGGACAGGTTCAAGCAAGTACTCCAGCTCAAGAAACACCAGTTTCTACAAACACTTCAAACAATTCAGGCAATACAGCGACTCCTAGCGAGATTCGTCCTGTTGACAAGTCTGAGCTTGCTCGATTGGTTGAAGAACTAGAAACTCGTTTGAAAGACTTGGATGGTATTGATCAATCTGTCATCGACGCTACGAAGGTCATTCTCGGAGAGGGTCAAGAAGCCCTTAGAAATGCTGACTTGACAGAGGCAGGCTTGAAAGAGATGACTGCCAAGGTCAAAGAAGCACTCGAATCCTTGAGAGGTAAGCAAGCGACTAAGGATGAAGAAGAAACGAAAGAAACAAGGAAAGAACAAGATCATCTTCCATATGGTACGATGATTGGCAGCCTGCTCGCCCTTCTTGGTCTCCTTCTCTTCCTCATCGCGCGTCGCAAGAAAGAGTCAGAACTCAAGAAATTGACCAAGGAATTAACTAAGGTTCTGCAAGAAAGCGACCTTACAAATGTAGATGCGAAAGTCCTCGACCAAGCACGAGAAACTCTCGCTCAAGCAGTTGCCTTCCTAGCCAATGAGAAAGAGTTTGACCACACAGAAGATGAGTTGATTGAGAAACTCAAAGCTATTCTTGCTCAGTTAAGATAAGCGACATGTTGAAATATCGCAGGCGACCATAGAAGTTACTACATTGCTGGATAATGACGATAGGAAAAGTTAGTCGCAAACCTGTAGTGGGAATATTTCAGCTTCTAGCGAGGAAATGGTTCTGGGAACAGGACACCGTCTTTTGGATGGGAATGCTTCCTCCTCTAGTATCAGTAGAAGTCTTCAATGGCAGAGTAAGATAAAGAAGAAACACGAGACAAGTAAGATAGTTCATGAAATGGAACTGAAAATTGCTGGTGTGGACTCTTGAAGGAAGTAATGGATAGAAAGAAGTTGAAAAGCGTCTTTCTATCCATCTTTCTTTAGGAATAGATGTAAGCGCTTTAAAAATAGAAAGGGTAATGGAATGGGGAAACATGAAAGTAGAAAAAACAAACCTATTTTATTAGTAGGGAATGGAATCAATAGATTATTTGCAAGCGAGCCAGAAAATGATGATTTCTTTAATGTCGACAAGTTTAGAGGTGAAAAAGAGGCGGAGAAACGTTCATTACATGCTGAGATAAGCGATTCTTTGCGTTTTCCAATGAGGATTTTAGTACTCTATAAGGGGAAAGAAGAAACTGTCGCAGAGGAACTAACTGATTTTTTGAAGGATAAGATGACGATTTCAAAAAGAAAGAGTTTCTTGAGGACTTATTAACGTTAGAAGTAGAGAATATTTTGACGACGAATTACAGCTTTGAATTTGAAAAAACAATTTGTACTAATCCATCTATTGGAAAAATCTTAAATCTATATGGATATGGGAAGGAGGGGGAAATCAATAAAAAGGAGAGGGAGCTAGGAATCTATCAATATATAAAATTAGGTGATCGAAAAAAACTATGGCATATACATGGAATAGCAACCAGAAAAAATTCTATTATACTAGGACAATACCATTATGGTTATTTGCTTTCGCAGGTGATAGGATATACGTCTGAATTATTAAGAAGATGGAATTCTAAAAATGATTTTTATCATCATTCATGGATTGATTGTTTTGTAAGCAATGATGTGCATATCCTTGGTTTTGCTTTCGATTTAGCTGAAATCGATTTGTGGTGGCTACTCGCATACAAGAAGAAACATTTTGAATTTACAAAGGTGTATTTTTACTCGAAAGTTGGATATTTAGATGATAATGTGAGAATACTCTTGTGTACATATGGCGTTATTATAAAAGAAATAAATACGGCTGATTATCATGATTTTTATAATCAAGCTATTACTGAAATAAGAAATGGGATAAAAATGGATAGAGATGTTACATAAGAAATTGTAAGAGGTCTGTTCCCTCTTGATAAAATGACTCTCATTTGACTTTTTGCACCAAAAGTAGCATCATATTCGGTGCAAAGGAGGTGTGATAGATGAACGATAAGCAGGAAATAGTAAACAGGATAGAAAATTTTGAATCGAATCAAGTTTTTATAGCAAATGCTTTCTTTGATATTGCAGGATATGAAACTGTTCGTAGGACATTAAATCGTCTTGTAAAAGACAAAAAGGTTACTCGCATTTTGAAAGGTATTTATTATAAACCAAAATATATAGAACTGATTGGAGAGTATGCAATGGCATCTGTGGATGAAGTTGCTGATGCTATTGCTAGAAAATATAATTGGACCATTGCTCCATCGGGAAACACAGCCCTTAATTTACTTGGTTTATCTACGCAGGTACCAGCAAAATGGACCTATATATCAGATGGAAGATATGCCAGTTTTAATGTTGGTAAGGCAAGGATAGAATTTAAGCATAGAAATAATGGAGATATTTCAAATATGTCAACCTTAACTGCAATGGTGATACAATCTGTCAAGGAAATGGGGAAAGAGAACATTACTTCTCAGCAGATTGACTACTTACGGAAAAAATTATCTGAAGAAGAAAAGTCAACATTACTAGCTGAAGGTAAAACTACAAGTGCTTGGGTATATAGTATTATCAAGAAAATATCAGAGGTATAGAGATGTTTGAGGATAAATCGACTGGGAAAAATAAATCAATTTCTCAGAATGTTTTTAGAAATCACGGTGTCTATTCTAGCTTCAATCTACTAGAAATTCCATAGATAGAAAACTACATAATCTCTACAGATAGGGCTGATAGAGTTGATGTGAGATGCTTTGGCTTGCTAGAGGAATTGTGGATTGCCAAACTGTATCATTGAAATTATTGCTCAAATTTGTTATGATATAAATATGAATAAAAGTAGACTGGGACGTGGCAGACACGGGAAAAAGAGACATGTATTATTGGCTTTGATTGGTATTTTAGCAATTTCTATTTGCTTATTAGGCGGATTTATTGCTTTTAAAATGTATCAGCAAAAAAGTTTTGAGCAAAAGATTGAATCGCTCAAAAAAGAGAAGGACGATCAATTGAGTGAGGGAAATCAGAAGGATCATTTTCGTAAGGGTCAAACCGAAGTGATTGCCTATTATCCTCTCCAAGGGGAGCAAGTGATTTCCTCTGTTAAGGAGCTGATAAATCAAGATATTAAGGACAAGGTAGAAAGTAAGGACAATCTTGTTTTCTACTATACAGAGCAAGAAGAGTCAGGTTTAAAGGGAGTCGTCAATCGTAATGCGACCAAACAGATCTATGATTTAGTTGATTTTAAGGTTGAAGAGACTGAAAAGACCAGTCTAGGAAAGGTTCACTTAACAGAAGATGGGCAACCTTTTACACTTGACCAACTGTTTTCAGATGCTAGTAAGGCTAAGGAACAGCTGATAAAAGAAATCACCTCCTTTATAGAGGATAAAAAATTGGATCAAGATCAGAGTAACCAGATTGTAAAAAACTTCTCTGACCAAGACTTATCTGCATGGAATTTTGATTACAAGGATAGTCAGATTATTCTTTATCCGAGTCCTGCGGTTGAAAATTTAGAAGAGATAGCCTTGCCAGTATCTGCTTTCTTTGATGTTATCCAATCTTCGTACTTACTCGAAAAAGATGCGGCCTTGTACCAGTCTTACTTTGATAAGAAACATCAAAAAGTTGTCGCTCTAACCTTTGATGATGGTCCAAATCCAGCAACGACTCCGCAGGCATTAGAGACTCTAGCTAAATATGGTGTTAAAGCTACTTTCTTTGTGCTTGGGAAAAATGTTTCTGGGAATGAGGACTTGGTGAAGAGGATAAAATCTGAAGGTCATGTTGTTGGAAACCATAGTTGGAGCCATCCGATTCTCTCGCAACTCTCTCTTGATGAAGCTAAAAAGCAGATTACTGATACTGAGGATGTGCTAACTAAAGTGCTGGGTTCTAGTTCCAAACTTATGCGTCCGCCTTATGGAGCTATTACAGATGATATTCGCAATAGCTTGGATTTGAGCTTTATCATGTGGGATGTGGATAGTCTGGACTGGAAGAGTAAAAATGAAGCAGCTATTTTGACGGAAATTCAGCATCAAGTAGCTAACGGCTCTATCGTTTTGATGCATGATATTCACAGTCCGACAGTCAATGCTTTGCCAAGGGTCATTGAGTATTTGAAAAATCAGGGTTATACCTTTGTGACCATACCAGAGATGCTCAATACTCGCCTAAAACCTCATGAACTGTATTATAGTCGTGATGAATAAGCAACAAAAATAGGTCTGTCAGATATGTGATAGACTTATTTTTTACAGAAGATAGTACTAATTAGCAAAAAAATTATGCTATAAATGATAAAGAAAATAGAAGGAGAAGCATATGAATACCTATCAATTAAATAATGGAGTAGAAATTCCAGTATTGGGATTTGGAACTTTTAAGGCTAAGGATGGAGAAGAAGCCTATCGTGCAGTGTTAGAAGCCTTGAAGGCTGGTTATCGTCATATTGATACGGCGGCGATTTATCAGAATGAAGAAAGTGTTGGTCAAGCAATCAAAGATAGCGGAGTTCCACGAGAGGAATTGTTCGTAACTACCAAGCTTTGGAATAGTCAGCAAACCTATGAGCAAGCTCGTCAGGCTTTCGAAGAGTCTTTAGAGAAGCTGGGTTTGGATTATTTGGATTTGTATTTGATTCATTGGCCGAATCCAAAACCGCTCAGAGAAAATGACGCATGGAAAACTCGCAATGCGGAAGTTTGGAGAGCAATGGAAGACCTCTATCAAGAAGGCAAAATCCGTGCTATTGGAGTTAGTAATTTCCTTCCCCATCATTTGGATGCCTTGCTTGAAACAGCAACTATCGTTCCAGCAGTCAATCAAGTTCGTTTGGCTCCAGGTGTCTATCAAGAGGAAGTCGTAGCTTACTGTCGAGAAAAAGGAATTTTATTGGAAGCTTGGGGACCTTTTGGTCAGGGAGAACTGTTTGATAGCAAGCAAGTGCAAGAAATTGCGACAAATCACGAAAAATCGGTTGCTCAGATAGCCTTGGCCTGGAGCTTGGCAGAAGGATTTCTACCACTTCCAAAATCTGTCACAGCATCGCGTATTCAGGCTAATCTTGATTGTTTCGGAATTGAACTAAGTCATGAGGAACGAGAAACCTTAAAAACGATAGCTGTTCAGTCGGGGGCTCCACGAGTTGATGATGTGGATTTCTAGAAAATCATAAAAAGAATTGTACATTGTTCTAATTTTTGATATAATGTCAGTAGGAAAGAAAGTCTTATGGCGTTCTTCAAGCGAGCTTGGGATAGTGGGAGCCAAGTAGGGCAAAATAATGAGCTGGCGCTTTCTGTCGTATTTTAAAAAACAATGAAGTAATAAATTAGGGTGGAACCGCGTTTCTGACGCCCCTAGGTTAAATCAACCTAGGATTGTCAGATGTGGTTCTTTTTCTTATTCAGTCTATTGTGTGAAAGAAAGGAGAGACGTGGAAAACCTTTATCTTGTAAAAGACGATAGTCAACTAGCTGCATTTCGTGATTTTGTAGTAAGAAATACTGAAAAGTTGAAAGATTATCAATCTTTTTTAAAGAATGAACTTGCAGTCTGTGATTTACCGCAAGCCGTTATTTGGTCAAGTTTTAATGCTGCTATACAGATTATTAGGGAAAGTGCTGTTCCAGCCTATACAAATAATAGACGAATGGTTATGACGCCTGATTTAGCTGTTTGGAAAGAGTTGTATTTGTATCAGTTGATGGACTACGAGTGTTCTCAGCAAACTCAAGCAATAGAAAGTCACTATCATTCTTTATCTGAAAATTTCCTCTTACAGATTGTAGGACATGAGTTAGCTCATTGGTCGGAGCATTTTTTAGATGATTTTGATGGTTACGACTCTTATATCTGGTTCGAAGAGGGGATGGTTGAATATATTAGTCGCAAGTATTTCTTGACAGAAGAGGAATTTCAAGCGGAAAAAATTTGTAATCAATCTCTCGTAGAACTTTTTCAGAAGAAGTATGGTTGGCATTCATTGAATGATTTTGGTTCTTCGACTTATGATAAGAACTATGCAAGTATTTTTTACGAATACTGGCGTAGTTTTTTGACAATAGATAAGTTGGTAGAGAATCTAGGTAGTGTACAAGCGGTCTTTGATTCTTATCATCTATGGGCAAATACAGATAAAACTCTTCCCTTGTTGGATTGGTTTGTTCAGCAGAAATTAATTGAAAAAGAAATATAAAAACTAAAGGAGTAAACAATGTCTAAAAAATTAACATTTCACTGCGTCAGTGGCAGAAACCTCCTTACAGCCGGACTGCTCCACGCTCAGCACTAGAATGCCTGAGCTAGAAGCAGTACTAACTCGTCTTGCCTCGTATGATCGACGAGGCAGACTCGTGTCGCAAGAAATCATTTTTTATTAAGGAGTATTCAATATCTAAGAAATTAACATTTCACTGCGTCAGTGGCAGAAACCTCCTTACAGTCGGACTGCCCCACGCTCAGCACTAGAGTGCCTGAGCTAGACGCAGTACTAACTCGTCTTGCCTCGTATGATCGACGAGGTAGACTCGTGTCGCAAGTAATTTATAAAAAAGGAGTATTCAATGTCTAAAAAATTAACATTTCACTGCGTCAGTGGCAGAGATCTCCTTACAGTCGGGCTGCTCCACGCTCAGCACTAGAGTGTCTGAGCTAGACGCAGTACTAACTCGTCTTGCCTCGTATGATCGACGAGGCAGACTCGTGTCGCAAGTAATTTATAGAAAAAGGAGTAAACAATGTCTAAAAAATTGACTTTCCAGGAAATCATCCTTACTTTGCAACAATTTTGGAATGACCAAGGTTGTATGCTCATGCAGGCTTATGACAATGAAAAAGGTGCGGGAACCATGAGTCCTTACACTTTCCTTCGTGCTATCGGACCTGAGCCATGGAATGCAGCGTATGTAGAGCCATCACGTCGTCCTGCTGACGGTCGTTATGGGGAAAACCCTAACCGTCTCTACCAACACCACCAATTCCAAGTGGTCATGAAGCCATCTCCATCAAATATTCAGGAACTGTACCTTGAGTCTTTGGAAAAATTGGGAATCAATCCTTTGGAGCACGATATTCGTTTCGTTGAGGACAACTGGGAAAACCCATCAACTGGTTCAGCTGGTCTTGGTTGGGAAGTTTGGCTTGATGGGATGGAAATCACCCAGTTCACATATTTCCAACAAGTAGGTGGATTGACAACTGGCCCTGTGACTGCGGAAGTCACCTATGGTTTGGAGCGCTTGGCTTCTTATATTCAGGAAGTGGATTCTGTCTATGATATTGAATGGGCTGATGGTGTAAAATACGGAGAAATCTTCATCCAGCCTGAGTACGAACACTCAAAATATTCATTTGAAATTTCGGACCAAGAAATGTTGCTGGAAAACTTTGATAAGTTTGAAAAAGAAGCTGGTCGTGCATTAGAAGAAGGCTTGGTGCACCCTGCCTATGACTATGTTCTCAAATGTTCACACACCTTTAACCTGCTTGATGCGCGTGGTGCCGTATCTGTAACAGAGCGCGCAGGCTATATCGCTCGTATTCGTAACCTAGCCCGTGTCGTAGCCAAAACCTTTGTCGCAGAACGCAAACGCCTAGGCTACCCACTTTTAGATGAAGAAACAAGAGCTAAACTCTTAGCAGAAGACGCAGAATAAAGAAAGTGACAAATTACGAAAATGGGCCAACAGTGTGAGCCCTGAACCAGTTGCCGCAGTGATGAAGGTATCCTTAGTGAAGCTAAGGATACTAGGCAAAATTGGAGACTTTTGGCTCCAATTTTAGCAATGAAACAACGAAGTTGGTTGCTTGCGTGCCAATCACATAAGGCAAACTGGAAAATAAAAAGATATTTTTCGGAGAAAAAACATGACAAAAAACTTATTAGTAGAACTCGGTCTTGAAGAATTACCAGCCTATGTTGTCACACCAAGTGAAAAACAACTAGGGGAAAAAATGGCAGCCTTCCTCAAGGAAAACCGCCTGTCTTTTGAAGCCGTTCAAACCTTCTCAACACCACGTCGTTTGGCTGTTCGTGTGACTGGTCTAGCAGACAAACAGTCTGATTTGACAGAAGATTTTAAAGGGCCAGCAAAGAAAATTGCCTTGGATAGTGATGGAAATTTCACCAAAGCAGCTCAAGGATTTGTTCGTGGAAAAGGATTGACTGTTGAAGATATCGAATTCCGTGAAATCAAGGGTGAAGAATATGTCTATGTCACTAAGGAAGAAATTGGTCAAGCAGTTGAAGCCATTGTTCCTGGTGTTGTAGATGTTTTGAAGTCCTTGACTTTCCCTGTCAGCATGCACTGGGCTGGAAATAGCTTTGAATACATTCGTCCTGTTCACACTTTAACTGTTCTCTTGGATGAGCAAGAGTTTGATTTGGATTTCCTTGATATTAAGGGAGGTCGTGTGAGCCGTGGTCATCGTTTCTTAGGACAAGAAACTAAGATTCAGTCAGCCTTGAGCTATGAAGAAGATCTTCGTAAGCAGTTTGTAATCACAGATCCACGTGAACGTGAGCAAATGATTGTTGACCAAATTAAGGCAATCGAAACTGAGCATGGTGTACATATCGAAATTGATGCTGATTTGCTGAATGAAGTCTTGAACTTGGTTGAATACCCAACTGCCTTCATGGGAAGTTTTGATGCCAAATACCTTGACGTTCCAGAAGAAGTTTTGGTGACTTCAATGAAAGAGCACCAACGTTACTTTGTTGTTCGTGATCAAGACGGTAAACTATTGCCAAACTTTATTTCTGTTCGTAACGGAAACGCAGAGTATTTGGAAAATGTTATCAAAGGAAATGAAAAAGTCTTGGTAGCTCGCTTGGAAGACGGAGAATTCTTCTGGCGTGAAGACCAAAAATTGGTGATTTCAGATCTTGTTGAAAAATTAAACAATGTAACCTTCCATGAGAAGATTGGTTCCCTTCGTGAACACATGATTCGTACGGGTCAAATCGCTGTACTTTTGGCTGAAAAAGCGGGCTTGTCAGCTGATGAAATAGTTGACCTAGCCCGTGCAGCAGCCATTTACAAGTTTGACTTGTTGACAGGTATGGTTGGTGAATTTGACGAGCTCCAAGGAATTATGGGGGAGAAATATGCCCTTCTTGCTGGGGAAACTCCAGCGGTAGCAGCTGCTATTCGTGAACACTACATGCCTACATCAGCTGAAGGGGAACTTCCAGAGAGCAAGGTTGGTGCAGTGCTTGCTATTGCAGATAAATTGGATACGATTTTGAGTTTCTTCTCAGTAGGTTTGATTCCATCAGGTTCTAATGACCCGTATGCCCTTCGTCGCGCGACCCAAGGTGTGGTTCGTATCTTGGATGCCTTTGGTTGGCATATTGCTATGGATGAGCTGATTGATAGCCTTTATGCTTTGAAATTTGACAGCTTGACTTATGAAAATAAAGCAGAAGTTATGAACTTTATCAAGGCTCGTGTTGATAAGATGATGGGTTCTACTCCAAAAGACATCAAGGAAGCCGTTCTTGCAGGATCAAACTTTGTTGTGGCGGATATGTTGGAAGCGGCAAGTGCTCTCGTGGAAGCAAGCAAGGAAGAAGATTTCAAACCATCTGTTGAATCACTTTCTCGTGCCTTTAACTTGGCTGAGAAGGCAGAAGGAGTAGCTACAGTTGATTCAGCTCTCTTTGAGAATGAAGAAGAGAAAGCCTTGGCGGAAGCAGTAGATACACTTGTTTTATCAGGGACTGCCAGTCAGCAATTGAAACAGCTCTTTGCGCTTAGTCCAGTTATTGATGCTTTCTTTGAAAATACTATGGTTATGGCCGAAGATCAGGCTGTCCGTCAAAATCGTTTGGCAATCTTGTCTCATTTAACTCAAAAAGCAGCTAAGCTTGCTCGTTTTAACCAAATCAATACTAAATAAACTCAGTCAAACGGAGTTTATCTTATCATAAAGGAGAAGAAATGGATCCGAAAAAAATTGCTCGTATTAACGAGCTTGCCAAAAAGAAAAAAACAGAAGGCTTGACCCCAGAGGAAAAAGTAGAACAAGCCAAACTACGTGAGGAGTACATCGAAGGTTATCGTCGCACTGTTCGTCACCACATTGAGGGAATCAAAATTGTAGACGAAGAAGGGAACGATGTTACACCAGAAAAACTACGCCAAGCCCAACGTGAAAAAGGGTTACATGGCCGTAGTCTTGATGACCCAAATTCATAATGAATATTCTTTCTTTTGACAAGGATAGATGAAATAATACCAAAAGACTAGCAGACACAAACTGCTAGTCTTTTGTCACTTAAAAAGGAACCAAAATGGTTCCTAAAACTATCATTAGTAACTTGCACCGGCTGTAGCGTCTGCGCCACCACCGTGACTTCCAGCATCACCTGCATCAGAAGCTCCAGATGTGGCATCTGCGCCACCGTGGCCTCCGGCAGGAGCTGCAGCATTTCCACCAACTAGACGTTGACCAGTTGTATTGAGGTACCAGTCAAGCCATGGTTGGAAATTAAAGATAATCTCATTGATTCCAGCATATGAACCGTCTGGATAGTACATTGCTTGGTAATTGTGGGTATTGATAACGCCTTCTGGTGTTCCCGGCACAATTGTACGGACATATTCTTGGTCCCCATTACGCAGTACGCCGACAACCCATTCAACGTTTTTCATTCTAGAGTCTGGCAATGAACCGTGTACAGTTCCTAAACGGTTTCCTGATTGAGCACGTACACGTTTACCAAACATTGTATTTGGATCTTGGTGGGCGTTATTAAAGTACAAGAATTGGTTATTATCATCTGCAAATGTCAACTCAAATGGCATTGCTTTCAAGAACATGTCAATTTGGTTAACTGTTAAGATACCGTGGTCTAATTTAACGTAAGTATCTCCAGAAACAGCTCCAACAAGTTCAGCTGCTTTTTCTACCCATTCAGGATCATCTGGATCAACACCTTGAATGGTAGTTGCAATTGAATTTGTACAATATAAATCTTCTGGTTCAATTGGTTTTGGTTTTTTCAATTTTGAAACGACTCCCACATATTTTACAAAGTTGTCCAAGCATGTTTCAAGGAAATTAACAGTTCCTTCATTTGTGATATTTCCATTAACATCAAAAGCTTCTTTGGCTTTACCAAGAAGGAATTCGTTACCTGGAAGCGTATAGGCATTAACACCTGGAGCATCAAGAATCTTACGAAGGTGAACTTGGGCACGAGAAGTACCTTGGTCGTAGTAAGAAGCTCCCACAATCATGACTGGTTTGTTTTCAAATGGATGAACTTCATATGAAAGCCATTCAAGAACAGATTTTAGGGAAGCTGAGATTGTATGGTTGTGCTCAGGAGTAGCAATAATGACACCATCAGCACGAGTAATTTTGTTATATAAATAACGTAATTGGAAACTTTCATCCCATTTTTCGTCTTGGTTGAACATTGGAACTTCGTCAATTTCGAGAACTTCTAATTCAAATTTGAGTTTGAAGTGACGACGGATGAATTCCAAGAGTTTACGGTTATATGATTGATCGTAGTTTGATCCTACAAGTCCAACAAATTTCATTCTTTTTGGTCTCCTATCTTACAAATTTTCCCAGTCAAAGTCTTCAGCATCTTTTCGAAGTAGGGCTTGTGCGTTGCGCAATTTTTCTGTGATTTTTACAAAGATACGGAAGTCGTCAAAAGTGGCATCCAGTTTTTTAATAACATCAAGATCCACTAGGTCTCCACTTGGATTAAAGGCTTGAAGAGAATGTGAAAGCAAGAATTCATCAGGAAGGACACTTGCTTTGATTTCTGGAGCATTCAAGATTTGGCGAAGTTGCATTTGAGCACGTGATGAACCGAGTGTACCGTAAGAAGCACCTGTAATCATGATTGGTTTGTTCAAGAGTGGGTAAATACCATAAGACAACCAAGCAAGAGCGCTCATCAAAACAGCTGGGATAGAGTGGTCATACTCAGGAGTACCGATAATAACGCCATCTGCCTCTTCGATTTTAGCAGCAATTTCCAATATTTCAGCAGGTACTTGCTTGTCAGCTGGTTTATTGAAGACAGGAATGTCTTTGATTTCAACAAGTTCAATTTCAGCTTTGTCAGCAAAGTGTTTTTGCATGTATTGAAGCAATTGACGGTTTGTAGAACGTTTTGAATTTGTTCCAACAATAGCAATAAGTTTTAACATGAGATTTCCTTTCTCTTTTTACATAATACGATTTTAAAACTCCATTGAAACAGTTGTCTCTATAGAGTAGGAATTCCTGAAGAACAACTTAGGTGACCTTCTTTATCGATGAGGATGGCTTCGATGCCCTCCAAACTTTCGACTTGCCAGAGGATAGAAGCAGGTCTTTCTCCAAAGAGTCGAGTTGTCCAGATTTCGCCATCAACTGATTTATCAGAGATGATTGTGAGACTAGCGAGTTCTGTTTCAACAGGGTATCCTGTTTGGCTGTCAAAAATGTGATGGTAATCTTGTCCATCGACGGTCAGGTAACGTTCATAAATGCCTGAAGTCACGACAGATTGATTGACAACAGGGATAGTCATTAAGTGATTTCCCCTCGGATTGGCTGGGTCTTGAATTCCGATTTGCCAAGGCTGATTTCCTCTTGCCTGATTTTTTCCAATGGTCAGGATATTCCCTCCCAGATTGATTAAGGCAGATGTCACTCCCTCTTCTCTAAGAAATTGTGCAACCTTATCCGCACTATAACCCTTGGCTAAACAACCAAGATCGATCTTCATTCCTTTCTGTTTTAAAAACACAGTGGAAGTAGAAGAATCTAACTCGATATCATGAGGATTGATTAAAGGTAGCACCGCTTCAATTTCTTGAGGTTGTGCAACTTTGGCATCTGAAAAACCAATGCGCCAGGTTTGAATTAGGGGACCAATACTGATGTTGAGATGGCTAGAGGACGCTAAGCTATGCTCTAACCCAAGTGAAATCAGCTCAAACAGGTCTGGATGAACCGTGACGGGGGCTATTCCAGCTTGATGATTGATTTCCATCAACTCAGATTCCTGACTATTGGCATTGAAGCGGTATTCTAGCTCTCTGAGTAAATCAAAGGATTTTTGGAGCAAGCTATCGGCTCGCTCATCTACTAATGAAATAGTGATAGTAGTCCCCATTAGCTGTTCGGAATGTGAACTTAGAGGCAAGCTACCAACTCCTTTCTCTTATAGAAAATAAGTTGTAATATCAAGTAATTATCTAAATTGAAGCCCTTACATTTTATTTTCATGTTATTAGAATACCATAAAGTTAGACTTTTCACAAATAAAATTTGGAAAAAGTCAAGAAATATGCTCATAAAATTCATGAGGCTTGAAAACAGGATAAATGGGGAATTATTTTTGATAAAAAATGCTGAAATAATAGGAAACTACTTGTAAACGCTAACAGTAAATGGTATACTAGTAGAGTAAATTTAAAATTGAAGGCAGGAAATTTTTTATGAGTAAAATCGTTGTAGTTGGTGCTAACCACGCTGGTACAGCATGTATCAATACCATGTTGGATAATTTTGGAAATGAGAACGAAATCGTTGTATTTGACCAAAACTCTAACATCTCTTTCCTAGGATGTGGAATGGCCCTTTGGATTGGGGAACAAATTGACGGTGCTGAAGGCTTGTTCTATTCTGATAAAGAAAAATTGGAAGCAAAAGGTGCTAAAGTTTACATGAACTCACCTGTTCTTTCAATTGACTACGACAATAAAGTTGTGACTGCAGAAGTTGAAGGAAAAGAGCACAAAGAATCATACGAGAAATTGATTTTCGCTACAGGTTCTACACCAATCTTGCCACCAATCGAAGGGGCTGAAATTGTTAAGGGAAACCGTGAATTTAAAGCGACTCTTGAAAATGTTCAATTTGTTAAGTTGTACCAAAACGCAGAAGAAGTCATCGAAAAACTTGCTGACAAGAGCAAACACCTAGATCGCATCGCTGTTGTTGGTGGTGGTTATATCGGTGTTGAACTTGCTGAAGCCTTCGAGCGTCTAGGAAAAGAAGTTGTCCTTGTTGATATTGTAGACACTGTTTTGAACGGTTACTATGACAAAGACTTCACTCAAATGATGGCGAAGAACTTGGAAGACCACAACATCCGCTTGGCGCTTGGTCAAACAGTAAAAGCTATCCAAGGTGATGGAAAAGTAGAGCGCTTAGTAACAGACAAAGAAACATTTGATGTGGATATGGTTGTTCTTGCAGTTGGTTTCCGTCCAAACACAGCACTTGCTGATGGTAAGATTGAACTCTTCCGCAACGGTGCCTTCCTTGTAGACAAGAAACAAGAAACATCTATCCCAGGCGTTTACGCTGTTGGTGATTGTGCGACTGTTTATGACAATGCTCGTAAAGATACAAGCTACATCGCCCTTGCTTCAAACGCAGTTCGTACTGGTATCGTTGGTGCCTACAACGCTTGTGGACATGAATTGGAAGGAATAGGTGTGCAAGGATCAAACGGTATCTCAATCTATGGTCTTCACATGGTTTCAACTGGTTTGACTCTTGAAAAAGCGAAAGCTGCAGGTTACAATGCGACTGAAACAGGCTTTAACGATCTACAAAAACCAGAATTCATGAAACATGACAACCATGAAGTAGCAATTAAGATTGTCTTTGACAAAGATAGCCGTGAAATTCTTGGTGCCCAAATGGTCTCACACGATTCTGCAATCAGCATGGGAATCCACATGTTCTCACTTGCTATCCAAGAGCATGTGACAATTGATAAATTGGCATTGACAGATCTATTCTTCTTGCCACACTTCAACAAACCATACAACTACATCACAATGGCTGCCCTTACAGCTGAAAAATAATATTTGATGAACTATCTGGCCTTAAGCTAAGGTCAGATAGTTTTTTAGCTAGTCTGTACCCATACAATTATGATTTTTTTATCTTGTGATTCATTCTGTTCTGACTTAAAATGAAAAGGTAGCTACCAATACAAATGATGAGGATAAAACAAATGACTGAAAATAGATATGAATTAAATAAAAACTTGGCACAGATGCTCAAGGGCGGTGTTATCATGGATGTGCAAAATCCTGAACAGGCCCGTATTGCAGAGGCCGCTGGTGCGGCTGCTGTTATGGCCTTGGAGCGGATTCCAGCTGATATTCGTGCAGCTGGTGGTGTTTCTCGTATGAGTGATCCAAAGATGATTAAGGAAATCCAAGAAGCAGTTAGTATTCCAGTGATGGCCAAGGTCAGAATCGGGCATTTTGTTGAAGCTCAGATTTTAGAGGCTATTGAAATTGACTATATCGATGAGAGTGAAGTTTTATCTCCAGCTGACGACCGTTTCCATGTGGATAAGAAAGAATTCCAAGTTCCTTTTGTCTGTGGTGCTAAGGATTTGGGCGAAGCCTTGCGTCGTATTGCTGAAGGAGCTTCTATGATTCGTACCAAAGGAGAACCGGGTACAGGGGATATCGTCCAAGCTGTTCGTCATATGCGTATGATGAATCAGGAAATTCGCCGCATTCAAAACCTACGTGAGGACGAACTTTATGTTGCTGCTAAGGACTTGCAAGTCCCTGTAGAATTGGTTCTATATGTCCATGAACATGGAAAATTGCCAGTTGTAAACTTCGCAGCTGGAGGCGTTGCAACGCCAGCAGATGCCGCGCTGATGATGCAATTAGGGGCAGAGGGTGTCTTTGTCGGTTCAGGTATTTTTAAGTCAGGAGATCCTGTTAAACGAGCGAGTGCTATTGTCAAAGCGGTGACTAACTTCCGTAATCCTCAAATTTTAGCTCAAATCTCTGAAGATTTAGGAGAAGCCATGGTTGGTATCAATGAAAATGAGATCCAAATCCTCATGGCTGAGCGAGGAAAATAGATGAAAATCGGAATATTGGCCTTGCAAGGGGCCTTTGCAGAACATGCAAAAGTGCTAGATCAATTAGGTGTCGAGAGTGTTGAAATCAGAAATCTAGATGATTTTCAGAAACATCAGAGTGATTTGTCGGGTTTGATTTTGCCTGGAGGAGAATCTACAACCATGGGCAAGCTCTTACGTGAGCAGGACATGCTGATTCCCATTCGAGAAGCCATTCTATCTGGTTTACCAGCCTTTGGGACCTGTGCGGGTTTAATTTTGCTGGCTAAGGAAATTACTTCTCAGGAAGAGAGTCATCTAGGAACTATGGATATGGTGGTCGAGCGAAATGCCTATGGGCGCCAATTAGGAAGTTTCTATACGGAAGCAGAATGTAAGGGAGTCGGTCAGATTCCAATGACCTTTATCCGTGGTCCAATTATCAGCAGTGTTGGAGAGGGTGTAGAAATTCTAGCAACAGTTGACAATCAAATCGTTGCTGCTCAAGAAAAAAATATGTTAGTGACCTCTTTTCATCCAGAATTGACTGATGATGTGCGCTTGCACAAGTACTTTATAAATATGTGTAAAGAAAAAAGTTGAGACTGAGTTTCTCAACTTTTTTACATGTAATAAACAATGGCGATGTATTGGAGGGCAGATGCAGCTAGGATAAAGAGATGCCAAATCATGTGGAAATAAGGTTTTTTCTTGGCGTAAAATCCAGCCCCAACTGTATAACAGAGTCCGCCAGTTACCATGAGACTCCAGAAAATTGGCGTTGTTTGACTGATAATGGCAGGAATGATAGCCAGAACCAACCAGCCCATAATCAAGTAAAGAGCAAGGCTAAATTTCTCATTGACTTTTTTAGCAAAGATTTTATAGAGAATACCAAAGATGGTCGTTCCCCACTGGATGGCAATAATTAGATAGCCAAACCAGTTATTCATTAAGGTCAAGACGACGGGCGTGTATGAGCCAGCAATGGCAACGTAAATCATAGAATGGTCAATGATTCTCAAGACATATTTGTGGGTTGAACCATAGGCCATAGAGTGATAAATGGTGGATGATAGAAACATGAGAAAGAGACTAATAACGAAAATGGAAACGCCGATAGAGGATAAAAATCCGTGTGCCTCATAACTATAGGTGGATGAAATGGGGAGTAAGATGAGCATGATGACTGCACCTACGGCATGGGTCACGCTATTAGCAATCTCCTCTCCAAAACTGAGTTGTTTGCTGAGTTTAAGACTAGTGTTCATTGGATTACCTCCTCTTGAGTATGATGGATTAAGGCTAGAGTTTGATGATAGAGTTTAACAGTTTGGCAGCTGGTTTGGATGATAGGGTTAGCTGGGTCAACTCCTTGGTTCATGTAGTCCACAAAAGCATCGTAGAGTTGCTCTGAACTTGCTTGACTTTGTAGAGTATTAAGTGTCTGGGCTATTTCTTGAATAGAAAATACAGACTTGAGGGTTGTGATAGCAATCAGACGGGCAATCTGTTGGCGTTGGTATTTTTTCTTGTCAGGCTTTGTCAGGTAACCATGTTTCACATAATTGTTGACCATAGATGCTGTTAGGCCCTTGTCTTTATCAGGAGAGATAGGGGCGCAGACCTGATTGACATAGAGTAAAACCTGGTCCAGATAGAGGTCAATATTTGGGATTTCTGCCCATTTGGGGTAGGAAAAGGTAGTTTTCATTTTCAACTCCTTTTTATCTAGTTTTAATAACTAGATTATAAAATAACAAAAACAAAAAGTCAAGTTTTAACTGCTTGTAGAAAGACCTAAATTATGCTATGATGGGAGAAACTAGTCAGAAATGAGGAGAAAAGATGGAGATTCGTTTAGCTTTTCCAAATGAAGTAGATGCCATCATGCAAGTGATGGAGGATGCTAAAAAATGTTTAGCGGATGCTGGTAGTGACCAGTGGCAAAATGGTTATCCAAATGCTGATATTATTATTGAGGATATTATCTCAGGTCAAGCCTATGTAGCCTTGGAAGAGGGAGAACTACTAGCCTATGCTGCTGTGACCAAGAGTCCAGAGGAAGCCTATGAAGCCATTTATGAAGGAAACTGGCAAGCTGAGGAGCCAGAGTACCTAGTCTTTCATCGTATTGCTGTGGCTGCAGCTATGCAGGGACAAGGAGTTGCTCAAACCTTTTTAGAGGGCTTGATCGAAGGTTTTGACTATCTTGATTTTCGTTCAGATACGCATGCTGAAAACAAGGTTATGCAACATATTTTTGAAAAGCTTGGATTTAAACAGGTTGGTAAGGTTCCAGTTGATGGCGAACGCTTGGCCTATCAAAAATTGAAGAAATAATGCAAAAGAAGTACGTAAAAATGCGCTACTTTTCGCCAATAGGAACCTTGTCTTTGGTTGCCGACGAGCAATATCTGTATGGCATTTGGGTGCAGGAGCAGAAGCATTTTGAGAGGGGACTAGGAGATGAGACGATAGAAGCAGTTGTTAGTCATCCCATTTTAGACCCAGTTATTGCTGGCTTAGATGTTTACTTTAAAGGCAAGTCTCATGATTTATCCAACTTGCCCTTGGCTCCAATCGGAACGGATTTTGAAAAGCGAGTTTGGTCCTATTTACAGGAAATTCCTTATGGTCAGACAGTGACCTATGGACAAATAGCCCAAGAGCTACAAGTGGCTTCTGCTCAAGCAATTGGTGGAGCAGTGGGGCGCAATCCTTGGTCTATCCTAGTACCTTGTCATCGTGTGCTGGGAGCAGGCAAGCGTCTGACAGGTTATGCTGCAGGAGTGGAAAAGAAAGCTTGGCTCTTGGAGCATGAAGGCGCAGATTTTAAAGATATAAAATAGAAAGTAAAACACATGTTAGAATTTATCGAATACCCAAAATGTTCAACTTGTAAAAAAGCAAAACAAGAATTAAACCAACTCGGTGTGGATTATAAAGCCGTTCATATCGTCGAAGAAACACCCAGCCAAGAAGTCATTTTAAACTGGCTAGAAACCTCAGGGTTCGAGCTAAAGCAATTTTTCAACACCAGTGGGATCAAATACCGTGAATTGGGGTTGAAAGATAAGGTGGGAAGTCTGTCAAATCAAGAAGCGGCTGAGTTACTAGCAAGTGACGGTATGTTGTTAAAACGGCCTATTTTAGTAGAAAATGGAACTGTTAAGCAAATTGGTTATCGAAAACCTTATGAAGAATTGGGATTGAAATAGTTTTTATCTATCTCTTTGATAGATAAAATATATAGCCTCCCTGTTTCAAAGTATGATAAACTAGTAGGTAGACAAAGTCTGTATCTGACCGTAGCAAATAATTTCATTGACGGCAGAAGTATGGTAGAATGAATCATTATCAGGAGAGGATGTTTTTATGAATGTTACAACGATTTTAGCATCAGATTGGTACCAAAATTTGATGCAATTGATTCCGGATGGCAAGCTGTTTAGCCTGCGTTCGGTCTTTGATGGAATTCCGAGAATTGTCCAACAACTTCCAACAACGATTATGTTGACAATTGGTGGTGCCTTTTTTGGCTTGGTTTTGGCGCTTCTTTTTGCCATTGTGAAGATCAATCGTGTCAAGATTTTATATCCCTTGCAGGCCTTCTTTGTTAGTTTCTTAAAAGGGACACCGATTTTGGTGCAACTCATGTTGACCTACTACGGAATTCCTTTGGCTTTGAAAGCTCTCAATCAGCAATGGGGAACTGGTCTCAATATCAATGCGATTCCAGCCGCTGCTTTTGCGATTGTCGCCTTTGCCTTTAATGAGGCAGCTTATGCTAGTGAAACCATTCGTGCAGCCATTCTCTCAGTTAATCCTGGTGAAATTGAGGCGGCACGCAGTCTGGGGATGACCCGAGCACAAGTTTATCGTCGCGTGATTATTCCAAATGCAGCCGTTGTGGCGACTCCAACTTTAATCAATTCCCTAATCGGCTTGACCAAGGGAACTTCTCTAGCCTTTAGTGCGGGTGTTGTGGAAGTCTTTGCCCAAGCTCAGATTTTGGGTGGTGCCGATTATCGTTACTTTGAACGCTTTATCTCCGTTGCCCTTGTTTATTGGGTAGTCAATATCGGAATTGAAAGTCTCGGTCGTTTCATCGAGAGAAAAATGGCTATTTCTGCACCTGATACAGTGCAGACAGATGTGAAAGGGGACCTTCGTTAATGATTAAGATTTCGAATTTAAGCAAATCCTTTTCAGGACAGACTGTCTTGGATCATCTGGACTTGGATATCCAAAAAGGGGAAGTTGTAGCCTTGATTGGTTCTTCAGGAGCTGGAAAATCAACCTTTCTTCGCAGTCTCAATTATCTTGAAACACCTGACAGTGGCTCTATTCAGATTGATGATTTTTCAGTTGATTTTTCTAAAATCACTCAAGAAGAAATCCTTGCCCTACGCCGTAAGCTGTCTATGGTTTTCCAACAGTTTAATTTGTTTGAACGCCGCACAGCACTTGATAATGTGAAAGAAGGCTTGGTTGTTGTCAAGAAATTATCTGACCAAGAAGCAACCAAGATTGCCAAGGAAGAGTTGGCTAAGGTTGGACTTTCTGACCGTGAAAACCATTATCCTCGTCATTTATCAGGTGGACAGAAGCAACGGGTTGCCTTGGCGCGTGCTCTCGCTATGAAACCAGATGTCTTGCTCTTAGACGAACCAACTTCAGCCCTTGACCCAGAATTGGTCGGCGAAGTAGAAAAGTCTATTGCAGATGCTGCTAAGTCAGGTCAGACCATGATTTTGGTCAGTCATGACATGTCCTTTGTAGCCCAAGTGGCTGATAAGATTCTCTTCTTAGATAAGGGAAAAATCATTGAGTCTGGAACACCGGATGAGATTATCCACCATCCTAAAGAAGAGCGCATAAAAGAATTCTTTGCTAGTTACAAACGGACTTATATTTGATATAATAGATAAAGGAAAACTCAGTTAGCTGGACTAGCTGAGTTTACTCTTTAAAAAAGAAAGAAATGAGAGAAATCATGCTACTGCAACTATTTTCTTTATATTTCGAGAGTTTGATCTTGACCACCATCCTCGTCCTGATTTTTTTAGGGATTTGGATTGGACTGAGAGCCATGTCGGGAGTTGATAAGACAGCCAAGGCTCGCCAAGCACATCTCTATGATATGATTATGATTGGTGTCTTGGTTGTTCCAGTATTATCCTTTGCGGTTATGAGTTTAATTCTTGTTTTCAAGGCATAATCCTTGCATGATTGACAAGAAAGAGTTAGAATAAAGATAGTTACAACAAGAAAGAAGGAAACTATATGTACGATACTATTATTATCGGTGCTGGACCTGCAGGGATGACTGCAGCCTTGTATGCTGCTCGAAGCAATCTGAAAGTAGCCTTGATTGAAGGTGGTCTGCCAGGTGGTCAGATGAATAATACCTCTGATATTGAAAATTACCCAGGATATGCTAATATTAGTGGGCCAGAATTGGCAGAAAAGATGTTTGAACCGCTTGAAAATCTTGGTGTTGAGCACATTTATGGTTATGTTGAAAATGTCGAAGACCATGGTGATTTTAAGAAAGTGATGACTGATGACCAAACATATGAAACACGTACCGTTATCGTAGCAACTGGTTCTAAACACCGTCCTTTGGGAGTACCTGGAGAAGAAGAACTGAACAGTCGTGGTGTTTCTTACTGTGCCGTGTGTGATGGTGCTTTCTTCCGTGACCAAGATTTGTTGGTAGTTGGTGGCGGAGATTCAGCTGTTGAAGAAGCCCTCTTCTTGACTCGCTTTGCTAAGACTGTTACCATTGTTCACCGTCGTGACCAACTTCGTGCCCAAAAGGTTTTACAAGATCGCGCCTTTGCGAATGAGAAAATCAGCTTTATCTGGGATTCTGTAGTGAAGGAAATTAAGGGTGAAAACCGAGTAGAATCTGTCGTATTTGAAAATGTGAAAACAGGTCAAGTGACAGAACAAGCCTTCGGTGGCGTCTTTATCTATGTTGGATTGGACCCTCTTAGCGATTTTGTTAAAGGATTGAATGTCCAAGATCAGGCAGGATGGATTGTGACAGATAACCACATGAAAACTGCAGTTGATGGTATCTTTGCGGTTGGAGATGTTCGCTTGAAAGACCTTCGCCAAGTAACAACAGCAGTTGGAGATGGAGCTATCGCTGGTCAAGAAGCCTATAAATTTATAACAGAACATAGTTAATTATAAAAAGTTTCCAATCAGATGACTGGAAACTTTTTTTATAGTCTATTTCGGAAAACTTCGTACATGAGAATGGCTGCAGCAACACTGGCATTAAGGCTTTGAACATGTCCATTCATGGGAATGGTAATCATTTCATCGACCTGTTTTTTGATGTTGCTAGAGATACCTTTTCCTTCATTTCCAATGATGAGGGCAATTTTCCCTTTTGTATTCCACTTGTGGCAAGGAGTACCGTTCATATCCGTTCCAAAGGTCCAGAAGCCTTCATCCTTGAGTTTATCTAAGGTTTGACTGAGGTTGGTTACTCGGGCAATCGGAACGTGTTCAATAGCACCTGTGGCCGTTTTGGCAACGACAGGAGTTACTCCCACAGCACGGTGCTTGGGAATGATGACACCTGAAACATTGGTCGCATCAGCGGTTCTTAAGATGGAGCCTAAGTTGTGAGGATCAGTTAACCCGTCCAGAATCAATAGCAAAGGATTTTCTTCTTGTCGTGTTTTAGCAAGGATGTGATCCAGCTCGCTATAGGCAAATTCAGACACTCGTAAAACAAAACCTTGGTGGACAGCACCTTCAGTCATCTCAGAGAGGGATTTTTTTGAGGTCCAAGAAATGGACACCTTCTTTTCTGTAGCCAGTTCTTTGACTTTCTCAACATTCTTACCTCGGAGATCTTCTTGGAGGTAAAGTTTGTTTCCTGTGTTTGCAAGGAGGGCTTCGGTAACGGCGTGGACGCCATAGACAATATCATTTGTTTTCATGCCTCTATTATAACACAAAACCCCGTCTTGCAACGGGATTTTCTTTATTCTAGAATCAGTAAACCATCTTTAACTGCAAATGGGTCTTTTTCATTGATACGATCGTAAAACATGATACCGTTGATGTGGTCAATTTCATGCTGAACAACGATGGAGTTGTAGCCTTTGAGTTTGATGCGGTGTTTTTCTCCATCCTTGTCAAAGTAGTCAACAGTAACTCGAGCATGGCGCACCACATAGCCAGGCACGTTGCGGTCTACAGACAGGCAACCTTCTCCTTCGCCAAGAGCAGCGTCTTGAACAGAGTGAGAGACGATTTTTGGATTGTACATAATAGCTTGCAAGTCGTAAGCTTCCTCTGGAGTTTCGCCTTCTTCGACAATGTTTGGCACCAAAACAGCGATAATGCGTTTTGAGATATCTAATTGAGGAGCAGCCAGTCCAACACCACCGCGGAGCCCCATTTTTTCAGCCATGACAGGATCTTGGGAATGTTTGAGGAATTGCATCATCTTTTCGCCTAGGATGATTTCCTGGTCAGATAGGGGGAAAGTGACTTCCTCAGCAACTGCGCGTAGAGTTGGATTCCCCTCGCGGATAATATCGTTCATATCAATTAAGTGAGCAGCTTTTGTAATACGTTCTATAGCAGACATTTTCTCTCCTTTCATTACCTCTACATGATAACACAAAATGACAAGGATTGAAAGTATTACAGCCTTTAGGATTTATAGAAAATAGATAGGAAGTTCAATTCAATTGTGAAAGAAATCCTTATCTGTGATATAATAAAAAGAAAAGGCTTGCATAAGAAAGTAGGGAGAATGAAGATGAAAAGAAGACAAGATAGAAATCAGGGTGGTTTAGCTTTTCGTTTTATGAAGGGCTTGGTAAACTTTTTTAGGAGCTATCGCAGGTGGAGCAATAAAGGATTTGTGGCGGTACTCTTGCTAGCAGTTGCTTTATCAATGGGCTTGGTCTTGTTGTTTGAAAGTTTCCAAGGCATGCCTCTGACCAGTCAAAAACGAGATACTATTTCTCAAGAAGGGACTAAGCAAAAGTCTCAGGAGCAGGAAGAGGAAAAATCTGCTAGAATTATGGCCAACGGAGATTTGCTCTACCACGATGGACTTTTCTTTTCAGCTAAAAAAGAAGACGGTACCTATGACTTTCATGAGAATTTTGAGTATGTGACACCTTGGCTTAAGCAAGCAGATTTAGCTATTGGTGACTTTGAAGGAACCATTAATAAGGATCATTATTTAGCAGGTTATCCTCTCTTTAATGCTCCTGCTGAAGTTATGGATGCCATTAAGGATGCAGGTTATCATGTGCTGGATTTAGCTCATAATCATATTTTGGATTCGCAAATTGAGGGAGTTATTTCAACGGCTGATATTATTGAGAAAGCTGGAATCACTCCAATCGGAGTTTATACGCATGAACCACGTGATCAGGCTCCGCTGGTCATTAAGGAAGTGAATGGGATCAAGGTTGCTCTTTTGGCCTATTCTTATGGATTCAATGGAATTGAGCAGTATATTTCTCAGGAAGACTATAATCGTTATCTTTCAGATTTAAACGAAGATAAGATGAAGGCTGAAATTGAACGGGCAGAGAAGGAGGCAGATATCACCATTATCATGCCTCAGATGGGTGTGGAGTATCGCTTGGAACCAACTGAAGAACAAAAAGCTCTTTATCACAAGATGATTGATTGGGGGGCGGATATCATCTTTGGAGGGCATCCACACGTTGTGGAGCCATCTGAAATTGTTGAAAAAGATGGAGAAAAGAAACTCATTATCTATTCAATGGGGAACTTCATTTCCAATCAACGGATTGAATCTATGGGAGATGAAGAAAATGCTAAGTGGACTGAACGTGGTGTTCTTATGGACGTGACCATTAAGAAGAAGGATAGAAAAACAACTATCGGAACAGCTAAAGCTCATCCTACTTGGGTCAATCGAACACCAAAGGGAACCTTTTCACCAGAAGGCTATCCTTTATATCATTACCAAACCTATATCTTAGAAGATTTTATCGAGGGTGGCAGTCATCGTGATCAATTAGATGAAGCGACTAAGGAACGAATTGATACAGCCTATAAAGAAATGAACGAACATGTGGGATTGAAGTGGGATTAGTTTGAATCCAGAGGAAAGTAAATGACGATTAAAGTAATTGCGACAGATATGGATGGAACCTTGCTGGATGCTAGAGGCCAGCTGGATCTCCCACGATTGGAAAAGATTTTAGATCAGTTGGATAAAAGGGGCATTCGTTTTGTTATCGCGACGGGCAATGAAATTCACCGCATGAGGCAACTACTGGAGAACTTGGTCAATAGAGTGGTTCTGGTTGTTGCCAACGGTGCTCGTATTTTTGAAAACAATGAACTGATTCAGGCTCAGACTTGGGATGATGCCATTGTTGATAAGGCTTTGGCTCATTTCAAGGGTCGAGCGTGTCAGAACCAGTTTGTTGTAACGGGGATGAAGGGTGGTTTCGTCAAAGAAGGTACGATTTTTACAGACCTTGAAAGTTTTATGACTCCAGAAATGATTGAAAAATTCTACCAACGGATGCAGTTTGTGGATGAATTAACCTCTGACCTCTTTGGTGGTGTGCTCAAGATGAGTATGGTTGTTGGTGAGGAACGTTTGAGTTCGGTCTTGGAAGAAATCAATGACCTCTTTGATGGCCGTGTTCGGGCTGTATCCAGTGGCTATGGTTGCATTGATATCCTCCAAGCTGGAATTCATAAAGCATGGGGCTTGGAAGAATTACTCAAGCGCTGGAACTTGACCTCCCAACAAATCATGGCTTTTGGTGACAGTGAAAATGATGTTGAAATGCTTGAAATGGCTGGAATTGCCTATGCGATGGAAAATGCTGATGAGAAAGCCAAAGCTGTGGCGACTGCTCTAGCGCCAGCCAATAGCCAAGGAGGAGTTTATCAAGTATTGGAAAACTGGTTAGAAAAAGGAGAATGAAGTGGCAGTACAGTTATTAGAAAATTGGCTCCTAAAGGAACAAGAAAAAATCCAAACCAAGTATCGTCACTTAAATCAGGTTTCTGTTCTAGAGCCAGATGTTCTTTTTATTGGGGATTCCATTGTCGAGTATTATCCTATACAGGAGCTATTTGGAACTTCGAAGACGATTGTCAATCGAGGCATTCGAGGTTATCAGACAGGGTTGTTACTTGAGAACCTCGATGCGCATCTGTACGGTGGAGCAGTAGATAAAATTGTCCTTTTAACTGGGACGAACGATATTGGAAAAGATGTGCCTGTGAATGAGGCTCTCAATAATCTCGAAGCTATCATACAGTCTATTGCTCGCGATTATCCATTGACAGAGATAAAATTGCTTTCCATTTTGCCAGTCAATGAGGGAGAGGAGTACCAGCAGACAGTCTATATCCGTACGAATGAAAAAATTCAGAAATGGAATCAAGTCTATAAAGAACTTGCTTCTGCCTATATGCAGGTGGAATTTGTGCCAGTTTTTGATAGTTTGACAGACCAAGCAGGCCAACTCAAAAAAGAATATACAACTGATGGATTGCACCTCAGTGTTGCTGGTTATCAGGTTTTGACCAAAGCTTTGAAAGATTATCTTTACTAAATAGCTAAATAATGGTAAATTTGAGCATAATATCTTGTAAAAAATTCTAAAATCCTTTAAAATAAAAAGTGATAGAGGAATTTATGAATGTAAATCAGATTGTACGGATTATTCCTACTTTAAAAGTTAATAATAGAAAATTAAATGAAACATTTTATATTGAAACCCTTGGCATGAAGGCCTTATTAGAAGAGTCGGCCTTTCTATCACTAGGCGACCAAACAGGTCTTGAGAAGCTGGTTTTGGAAGAAGCACCAAGCATGCGTACTCGTAAGGTAGAGGGACGAAAAAAACTGGCTAGATTGATTATCAAGGTGGAAAATCCCTTGGAAATCGAAGAACTCTTATCTAAAACAGATTCGATTCATCAATTATATAAAGGTCAAAATGGATACGCTTTTGAAATTTTCTCACCAGAAGATGATTTGATTTTGATTCATGCGGAAGATGACAGAGCAAGTCTAGTAGAAGTAGGAGAAAAGCCTGAATTTCAAACAGATTTGGAATTAATTTCTTTAAGTAAATTTGAGATTTCTATGGAATTACATCTCCCAACTGATGTCGATAGTTACTTGGAACTATCTGAAATTGGGGAGTCACTTGATTTTATCCCAGCTCAGGGGCAGGATTTGACTGTGGACAATACGGCTACTTGGGATTTATCTATGCTCAAGTTCTTGGTCAATGAATTAGACATAGCAAGTCTTCGTAAGAAGTTTGAGTCTACAGAATATTTTATTCCTAAGTCTGAAAAATTCTTCCTTGGTAAAGATAGAAATAATGTTGAATTGTGGTTTGAAAAAGTATGAAGTGGACCAAGATTATTAAAAAAATAGAAGAACAAATCGAGGCAGGGATCTATCCCGGAGCCTCTTTTGCATATTTTAAGGACAATCAATGGACGGAGTTCTATTTAGGCCAGAGTGATCCAGAACATGGCTTGGATACTGAGGCAGGACTAGTTTATGACCTAGCCAGTGTCAGCAAGGTTGTTGGGGTTGGTACTGTTTTCACCTTCTTGTGGGAAAACGGTCAATTAGATATTGACAGACCAGTAACCGATTTTTTACCTGAAAGTGATTATCCAGATATCACTATTCGTCAACTCTTGACTCACGCAACAGATCTTGATCCTTTTATTCCTAACCGTGATCTTTTAACAGCTTCAGAATTAAAGGAAGCCATGTTTCATCTCAACAGACGAAGTCACCCAGCCTTTCTTTATTCAGATGTTCATTTTTTACTGTTGGGTTTTATGTTAGAAAGAATCTTCGATCAAGACTTGGATGTGATTATACAGGAGCAAGTTTGGAAACCTTGGGGAATGGATGAAACCCAGTTTGGGCCTGTTGAGTATGCTGTTCCAACAGTTAGAGGTGTAGAGTCTGGCGTGGTACATGATCCCAAGGCTCGCCTCCTGGGCAGACATGCAGGTAGTGCTGGTTTATTTTCGACTGTAACGGATTTACAAATCTTTTTAGAACACTATTTAGTAGATGATTTTGCAGGAGATTTGAGTCAAAATTTTTCTCCTTTGGATGACAAGGAACGTTCTTTGGCATGGAATTTGGAAGGAGATTGGCTAGACCATACGGGTTATACAGGTACCTTTATTATGTGGAATCGTCAGAAGCAAGAAGCGGCTATTTTCCTATCAAATCGTACCTATGAAAAGGATGAGAGGGCTCAATGGATTGTAGACCGCAATCAAGTGATGAACTTGATTCGCAAAGAAGAGTAAGGAGAACCATGTCAAATAGTTTAAAAGGGACTTTACTAACAGTTGTGGCTGGTATTGCTTGGGGCTTGTCAGGAACGAGTGGTCAATACCTGATGGCGCATGGAATTTCGGCTCTGGTTTTGACCAACTTGCGTCTTTTAATCGCTGGTGGAGTTCTCATGTTCTTGGCTTATGCTACTGCAAAGGATAAAATGCTGGCCTTTTTAAAGGATAGAAAGAGTTTGCTGTCTCTTCTTATTTTTGCTCTAATTGGTCTATTCCTCAATCAATTTGCCTATCTAACTGCTATTCAGGAGACCAATGCAGGTACTGCGACGGTGCTTCAGTATGTTTGTCCTGTTGGGATTTTGATTTATAGCTGTATCAAGGATAAGGTGGCGCCAACACTGGGAGAGATTGTTTCCATTATATTAGCCATCGGAGGAACCTTCCTGATCGCAACTCATGGGCAGTTGGACCAGTTATCCATTACACCTTCTGGCCTATTCTGGGGTCTCTTTTCTGCCTTGACTTATGCTCTGTATATCATTTTACCCATAGCCTTGATTAAGAAGTGGGGGAGTAGCTTGGTCATTGGTGTGGGAATGGTCATAGCAGGTTTGGTCGCCCTTCCTTTTACAGGGGTTCTACAGACTGCTATCCCAACCAGTCTTGATTTTCTCCTTGCCTTTGCAGGTATTATCCTTATCGGGACTGTCTTTGCCTATACAGCCTTCTTAAAAGGAGCCAGTCTGATTGGGCCGGTCAAGTCAAGTTTGTTGGCTTCAATTGAGCCAATTTCGGCTGTTTTCTTTGCCTTCTTAATCATGAATGAACAATTTTATCCCATTGATTTTCTTGGTATGGCAATGATATTATTTGCTGTAACTTTGATTTCGTTGAAAGATTTACTCTTAGAAAAATAAAAAGACTCTTTGTCGTCCGTGACAGAGAGTTTTTGCATAGTAATCTAATTATTTTCAAGATAAAATTCAAAACGTTCGCCTACATATTGACTTTTTACGTATTCAAAAGCTGTCCCATCTTCTAGGTAAGAAACCTGAGTCAGTCCAAGAATAGCATGTCCTTTTTCAACTTCCAAATAGTGGGCAATTTTTTCTTTAGCGAGACGAGCATAGATAGTCTGCTGTGATTTGCCGATACGATAGCCATGTTTTTGTAGGGTTTGGAAGAAATGACTAGTGATTTCTTCTTTTTTAAAGTCCTTAATGAATTTTTCAGGAATAGAAGCAACTTCATAAACCAGAGGAACTTGGTCGGCATAGCGAACACGTTCCATTCGGATAATATTGTCCGTTGGAGAAATTCCTAGCTTGGCAACTTCCTGTTCATTTGGAATAGTTTTTCTGTAGGAAATGAGTTGGCTAGAGGGTACTTTACCTTGGGACTTAACAATTTCAGTAAAACTGGTTGTCCCTCGCATCTTTTCTTGTACTCGAGTACTGGAAACAAAGGTGCCGCTTCCTACACGGCGCTCTAAGACGCCTTCTTCGACTAATAGAGATACGGCTTGGCGGAGGGTCATGCGACTAACCGCAAACTGCTCTGCTAAGTCTCGTTCACTGGGAAGTCTCTCACCAATGGCCCAACGATGTTCGTCAATATCCTTTTTAATCTGATCATGGATTTTCATATAAGCGGGTAGCATATTTTTCACTTCATTTCTATCTTTTCTCTATTGTACCCCAATAAACTAGAAAAAGTCAATCTTCGCCTTGTTTAGTTGGTAATTCGCCCTTATTTGTGATAGAATATTGAAAAAAGATATTTCTTTTGAGAAAGGAAAAAGATGAGCAACATTTCAACTGATTTGCAAGATGTAGAAAAAATCATCGTATTGGACTATGGTAGCCAATACAACCAGCTGATTTCACGCCGTATCCGTGAGATTGGTGTTTTTTCAGAACTAAAAAGCCATAAAATTTCAGCTGCTGAAGTTCGTGAAATCAATCCTGTAGGAATTATCCTTTCAGGTGGTCCAAACTCTGTATACGAAGATGGTTCATTTGATATTGACCCAGAAATCTTCGAACTTGGTATTCCTATTTTGGGAATCTGTTACGGTATGCAGTTATTGACCCATAAACTTGGAGGAAAAGTTGTCCCTGCAGGTGATGCTGGAAATCGTGAATACGGTCAATCAACCCTAACTCACACACCATCAGCGCTTTTTGAATCAACACCAGACGAGCAGACTGTTTTGATGAGCCATGGTGATGCGGTCACTGAGATTCCTGCTGACTTTGTTCGTACTGGAACATCAGCTGACTGCCCTTATGCAGCCATTGAAAACCCAGATAAACACATTTACGGTATCCAATTCCATCCAGAAGTCCGTCATTCTGTATACGGAAATGATATCCTTCGTAACTTTGCCCTTAACATCTGTAAGGCTAAAGGCGATTGGTCAATGGATAACTTCATTGATATGCAGATCCAAAAAATTCGTGAAACCGTCGGTGATAAACGTGTCCTTCTTGGTCTATCAGGTGGTGTTGACTCTTCAGTTGTTGGAGTTCTTCTCCAAAAAGCGATTGGCGATCAATTGATCTGTATCTTCGTGGATCACGGTCTTCTTCGTAAAGGTGAAGCAGATCAGGTTATGGATATGCTTGGTGGTAAGTTTGGTTTGAATATCGTCAAAGCAGACGCTGCAAAACGCTTTCTTGACAAACTTGCTGGCGTTTCTGACCCTGAACAAAAACGTAAAATCATCGGTAACGAGTTTGTCTATGTCTTTGATGACGAAGCAAGCAAGCTCAAAGATGTGAAATTCCTTGCACAAGGAACTCTTTACACCGACGTGATCGAGTCTGGTACGGATACAGCTCAAACTATCAAGTCGCACCACAACGTGGGTGGTCTTCCAGAAGACATGCAATTTGAATTGATTGAACCACTCAACACTCTTTATAAAGATGAAGTTCGTGCCCTTGGTACAGAGCTTGGTATGCCAGACCATATTGTATGGCGCCAACCATTCCCAGGACCAGGACTTGCTATCCGTGTCATGGGTGAAATCACTGAAGAGAAACTTGAAACTGTTCGTGAATCAGATGCTATCCTTCGTGAGGAAATTGCTAAAGCTGGTCTTGACCGCGATATCTGGCAATACTTCACAGTTAATACAGGTGTTCGTTCAGTTGGTGTTATGGGTGACGGTCGTACGTATGACTATACAATTGCAATCCGTGCCATCACCTCTATTGATGGTATGACTGCTGATTTTGCCAAAATTCCTTGGGATGTCCTTCAAAAAATCTCAGTACGTATCGTAAATGAAGTAGATCACGTTAACCGTATCGTCTACGATATTACAAGTAAACCACCTGCAACAGTTGAGTGGGAATAAGAAAAATTACAATAAAAAGGCTTTGAAATCAATGTTTCAGAGCCTTTAATTAAATAATCGCAAACAATTCGCAAACAAAGGAGAAATAAGATGTGTGATGATATTTTTATTAAAACAATTATTGAAAAATTACCTAAAATAGATGATAAAAACGCTTGGGACTTACTTGGTTTTGTAAATGAAAAGAAAGAAGTTTTCCCATTTGGAAATGATTCAAAAATAATAGGACGATTATTTGAAGTGATAGTATATCCATATTTGCTTGAAGTTGCAGAGGAGTTAGGATATAAGTTGTTTGAATCTGAAAAGCAGACAGTCTATCCAGATTTTTATTTCTTGAAACCTGATAAGAAAAGAATTGCACTTGATATTAAAACAACTTATCGACAATTTGATAAACAAGGTCAAATTAAAGAGTTCAATTTTACAGCTGGAAGTTTTACTAGTTACTTAAGAAATGGAACTAAAAATATTGATGGTAATTATAGTGAATATGATAAGCATTATATTCTAGGTTTTCTATATTCAAGGAATGAAAGTGCAAGTATTAGAAAGGTTAATTTAGAATCAGAAGACATTTCTTCAATAGTACCAGCTTATAAAGATGTAGAATATTTTGTTCAAGAAAAATATAAAGTAGCTGGTACAAGTAAAGGAAGTGGAAATACAGATAACATTGGAACCTTTAAATCTAAAATAATTAAGGATTTTCAAGATGGTAATGGTCCTTTTAGTAAATTAGGGAACGACCTTTTCCATATTTATTGGGAAAATTTTCCTAAATATAAAGATTCTCAAGAAGTAAAAGATAAACTCTTTAATAACTTAGAGACATTTACAGAGTGGGGAAAAGAAACTAAACAATTATCAACCGAACAATTAACACGACTTGAAAAATATTTATCAGTTGAAACAAATAAAGAATGTGAATAATAAAAAAAGGATACACTTTGTATCCTTTTTTATTTAGAATAATAGAATTTGTTGTTGTTCGTGATAAACTTCTTCTAAATTCAAATGTTTTTCACTTATTACTAGGGCTTCTATCATTTTATTTCGATTAGATTCCTTTGCTCCTAAGTGATAAAAATGTTCAGTAGTTAACAACTTTCCATCCGTCCATTTTTCCATGTGGGTATTTTTTCTATACTGATTTTCGTACCACATACTAAAGGCGTATCCTGCTTTTCCTTTTTGAGTAAGTTCTGCGAGTAATGTCGCGTATTCTTCACTCCAAGAATCATAATATCCATCATATCGATCAATGTACGGAGGGTCTAAATAAACAAAGTCATTTTCTCCCATCATCTCAAATGCTTTAGTGAAAGGAATACAGATAAATTCCCAATCTTTACCCTTCATTATTTTTTCAATCCATGAAACTTGATTTACAATTTTTGTAATCAATGCTTTTTGAAATCTCTCTGGTTTTCGTCCAAAAGGAACATTATAATTACCTTTATTATTAAAACGTATCATTCCATTAAAATTGGAACGTTGTAAAAATAAAAAATCTAAAGAGCTATGTTCTTTATTAAATCTATCTCTAACTTCATAGTAATAAGATGTCTTATCAGCCGGAGTACTAGATAATTTAGTTGCTTCATTTTCTAAAAAAGTTCTAACTGTTTGAGCAGTAATCTTCTTTGATTGAATATCTTTGTAAAATTGAATGATATAGGGATTGGTGTCACTAAAAATAGCCTTCTGTGGTTCTAAATTAAAACCTACTACACCAGATCCCATAAATGGTTCAAAGTATGTTCCTTTACCATCCCACTTTATTGATTCAGCAATAAATGGAACTAATTTAGTTTTTATTCCTTGGATTTTAATAGGTGGTACTTTAGGTGTGATAATTTTTTTAGGTAACAATTGTAATTCTCCTCCCCTACTATATGTATTCTATTATAGCATTTTTTATACTTTTTTCTTCAAAAACTGATTATAAACTTCTCCTCTTCCTAAAATGTAAAGTTAAACGCATAAAATATTTAACACTACAAAAAATAGTCAAATAAATGCATTCTGCATTCAAAATTGGTCTAATCATTGTTAGTTCTCCTTTATATAATTTCAGTGTTGTAATTATTTCACGCCACTGTTATAAAATAAGTGTCGTGTTTTGTCGACACATAAAATTGAAATAAAAAAAATAGGCTTGAAGCCTAAATTTTTCCGTGACGCACTAAAAGAGAACCCCTCACTATCATTCTGATAACAAAAGAAGTGGTTACATAATTTGTTTCTGTATATAGAGGTAAAATCTTTTTTAACTCAGCAATATCATCAATAGTAGTTTGATTTACTTGTAAATCAGTTCGAGTTTTTGGGGCACTTCGTTCTTCAACTTGAGACCCAAATTTTAATACTTTATCCCAGTTTTGTTCAGCAGTAATTTTTTTAGAATCTAAATAAGCTTGATTTACGACAAACCCATTAGTAAGATGAAGATTATCAAATTCTCCAGTTGCTTTTATTTCTTTTTTTAGAGTATCGATGCTATTTCGTGTTTCTATTGCTAATCTGACAGCTAATCTCACTATCTCACCACCTTTTTTTACTAATACTATTATACAAAAAATGTTGTGTTTTTGCTACACATTAATTTCAACTCTGTAAACAATTTACAAATAACAGAAATTAATTTTAATAAATTCTTATAAAAATAACTGAGTATAAATCCTTAATTTCACACTATATCGAACCTTATCAATTTAGAAAACAGTTGAGTGGGAATAGTCATCTAAGAACTAATTTATATAGTATAACGGGCCAGTATCTTTGGATACTGGTTTTTGCTCTTTCCTAAACTTTTTGAATACTTGTTAAAACTGGGGTAATTTTCGATTGTTTAACAGTTATTATGCAAAGTCTAAAAGATTAGAATTGTCAAAACAATCTGTCTAGGCTTGATTTTATGGCTTATTTACTATAAAATGAGAAGGAAAAATGTCAAACTTTTATATTGCAAATAGGAGAAATTATGACAAAAACATTAAAACGTCCTGAGGTTTTATCACCTGCAGGGACTTTAGAGAAGCTAAAAGTAGCTGTTCAGTATGGGGCAGATGCTGTCTTTATCGGCGGTCAGGCCTATGGTCTTCGTAGCCGAGCAGGTAACTTTACCTTTGAACAGATGGAAGAAGGCGTCCAGTTTGCTGCCAAGTACGGTGCCAAGGTCTATGTAGCGGCTAATATGGTTATGCACGAAGGGAATGAAGAGGGAGCTGGTGAGTGGTTCCGTAAACTGCGTGATATCGGAATTGCGGCAGTTATTGTGTCTGACCCAGCCTTGATTATGATTGCAGCAACAGAAGCACCAGGTCTTGAAATCCATCTCTCTACCCAAGCAAGTGCCACTAACTATGAAACCCTTGAGTTCTGGAAAGAGCTAGGCTTAACACGTGTCGTTTTGGCGCGTGAGGTTTCAATGGAAGAATTAGCTGAAATTCGCAAACGTACAGATGTTGAGATTGAAGCCTTTGTCCACGGAGCCATGTGTATTTCTTACTCTGGGCGTTGTACTCTTTCAAACCACATGAGTATGCGTGATGCCAACCGTGGTGGTTGTTCTCAGTCTTGCCGTTGGAAATACGACCTTTACGATATGCCATTTGGGAAAGAACGTAAGAGCCTTAAGGGAGAGATTCCAGAAGAATTTTCAATGTCAGCCGTTGATATGTCTATGATTGACCATATTCCAGATATGATTGAAAATGGAGTGGACAGTCTTAAGATTGAAGGGCGTATGAAGTCTATTCACTACGTATCAACAGTAACCAACTGCTACAAGGCGGCTGTGGATGCCTATCTTGAAAGTCCTGAAAAGTTTGAATCTATCAAACAAGACTTGATTGATGAGATGTGGAAGGTTGCCCAACGTGAATTGGCAACAGGTTTTTACTATGGTACACCATCTGAAAATGAGCAGTTGTTTGGTGCTCGCCGTAAAATTCCTGAGTACAAGTTTGTTGCTGAAGTGGTTTCTTATGATGACGCAACACAAACAGCAACTATTCGTCAACGAAACGTCATTAACGAAGGCGATCAAGTTGAGTTTTATGGACCAGGTTTCCGTCATTTTGAAACTTATATTGAAGATTTGCACGATGCTAAAGGCAATAAAATCGACCGTGCTCCAAATCCAATGGAGCTATTGACTATTAAGGTGCCTCAACCTGTTCAAGCAGGAGACATGGTTCGTGCATTAAAAGAAGGACTCATCAATCTTTACAAAGAAGATGGAACTAGTGTCACAGTTCGAGCTTAATGTAGTTGTTTAGTTTTAAAAAATTATGCAAAGCTCCATATACAACACTTAAACGAGATTAAAGAATGGCGAAATCCCTTGATGTGCAAGGGATTAGCTGTCCTTTTTTATTTTTTAAGTGATAAAGTCGGAGCTTAGGTATCCAAAGCCTATCAAATTAAACAAAGAAGCGATGCCGTCGATATTTTGAAATTATATATTTAAACTAAAAACTCTCTATCTTTTTGTGGTAGAGAGTTTTTTTGTTAATAAAATTTTACAAAATGACATTTATATATTGTATTAAGTTAGATATATGATATAATGTTGTTAAAAAGAGGCGCAACTTTTTAAACTCAATAAGAATCAAAGAGCAAACAATGAATATTAATGGAGGAATAAAAAATGGAAGTTATAAATGTAAGTAAGCATTATGGCCATTCAATCATTCTCAAAGGTATAAATTTTGCACTTAATAAGGGTGAAATTGTTGGTCTAGTAGGGAGAAACGGAGTTGGTAAGAGTACATT
>NZ_VMMM01000022.1:74613-111679 GCF_013277195.1 Streptococcus sp. 2579 | reverse complement strand
CGGCTAGCTTCCTAGTTTGCACTTTGATTTTCATTGAGTATTAGCGATTGTTACTGTAAGTAATGTCCTTACAACAAGCAATTTTTCTCCTAGACTTGAAATAAAGTACATTTCTCTATATAATAATACTCATATAGAAAACACCTTTTAGAAAGATACCTATGCTTCCATATCCATTTTCCTATTTTTCAAGTATTTGGGGATTTCGTAAGCCCCTATCCAAACGTTTCGGGCTCAACTGGTTTCAACTTCTCTTTACCAGTATCTTCCTTATCAGCTTGTCGATGGTACCCATTGCCATCCAAAACAGCTCACAGGAGACTTATCCGCTAGAAACCTTTATCGATAATGTCTATGAACCATTGACAGATGAGGTTGTCCAGGATCTCTCTGAGCATGCTGCAATTGTTGATGGTAAATTTACTTATACAGGAACAGCTAGCCAAGCCCCTTCTCTTGTGATTGGCCCCAGTCAAAGCAAGGAATTACCTAAGGACTTGCAACTGCATTTCGACACAAAAGAACTGGTCATCAGCAAGGAAAATAAGGAACTGACCCGAATCTCTTACCGAGAGATTGAGACTGAGAGTTTCAAAAGCAAAGACAGCTTAACCCAAGCAATTTCTAAAGACTGGTACCAACAAAATCGTGTCTATATCAGTCTCTTCCTAGTTCTCGGTGCCAGCTTCCTCTTTGGTTTGAATTTCTTTATCGTCTCTCTAGGAGCTAGTCTTCTCCTTTATATCACTAAGAAATCCCGACTCTTTTCATTTAGAACCTTTAAAGAGTGCTACCATTTTATCTTGAACTGTTTAGGATTGCCGACTCTGATTACACTTATTTTGGGATTATTTGGCCAAAATATGTCAAACCTCATCACTATACAAAACATTCTTTTTGTTCTGTATCTGGTCACTATCTTTTATAAAACACATTTCCGTGATCCAGATTACCATAAATAGGAGATTTTTATGCCCGTTACGATTAAAGACGTGGCCAAGGCTGCTGGTGTTTCGCCTTCAACCGTAACCCGTGTTATTCAAAATAAATCAACCATTAGCGACGAAACAAAAAAACGCGTTCGCAAGGCTATGAAAGAACTCAATTACCATCCCAACCTCAACGCTCGCAGCTTGGTAAGCAGTTATACGCAAGTTATCGGCTTAGTTCTTCCTGATGACTCAGACGCCTTCTACCAGAATCCTTTCTTTCCATCGGTTCTACGTGGTATCTCTCAAGTCGCATCTGAAAATCACTATGCCATTCAGATAGCAACAGGGAAAGATGAGAAGGAACGTCTCAACGCTATTTCACAAATGGTCTACGGCAAGCGTGTAGATGGGCTAATCTTTCTCTATGCCCAAGAAGAAGATCCCCTCGTCAAACTCGTAGCAGAAGAACAGTTCCCCTTCCTTATCTTAGGTAAATCTCTATCTCCTTTCATCCCACTTGTCGACAATGACAATGTTCAAGCTGGTTTTGATGCAACTGAATATTTTATCAAAAAAGGCTGCAAACGCATTGCCTTTATCGGAGGAAGTAAAAAGCTCTTCGTGACCAAAGACCGTTTAACAGGCTATGAACAGGCGCTGAAACATTACAAACTTACCACTGACAACAATCGCATCTACTTTGCAGACGAGTTTCTGGAAGAAAAGGGCTATAAATTTAGCAAGCGATTATTCAAGCACGATCCACAAATTGATGCCATTATCACAACCGATAGCCTCCTAGCTGAAGGGGTCTGTGACTATATTGCCAAACACCAGCTGGATGTCCCTGTTCTCAGCTTTGACTCGGTTAATCCCAAGCTCAATTTGGCAGCCTATATAGATATCAATAGCCTAGCCCTCGGACGCACTTCTTTAGAAACTATTCTCTGCATCATCAATGATTCTAAAGAAAATAGACAAATCTGCTACCGCCAGTTGATTGCCCACAAAATTATTGAAAAATAAGAGACTGGGCAAAAAGTCGTTAAAATCAAAAAACGCATACTATCAGGTGTTAAAAACTTGATAGTCTGCGTTTTATTGTGGGAAGACTCATTTTAAGTACTAGTCACTAGTTATCTATCTCAACAAATCTTCCTAGAATATGAACATTCTCTGATACAGAGACAAAGGCCCCTGGATCCACTTGTGTCATAATCTGTTTAAATTCATTAAACTCTGCACGTGTAATGACAGTGATTAAAACTGCCTTTCTCTCGTGATTATAGGTTCCTTCTGCATCGTGGATCATGGTTGCTCCGCGGTGCAATTTTTTATGGATTTTTTCAATTACCTTGTCTGGATGATTGGTCACAATCATGGCCTGCATGCGTTTTTGCTTGGTAAAAACTGCGTCTGTTACACGGCTAGAGACAAAGATGGTAATCATAGAGTAGAGAGCGTATTTCCAACCAAAGGTCAAACCAGCTATCAGCATGATGGTCCCATTTACCAAGAAAGAAATACTACCGACATTCTTACCCGTTTTCTTGCGAATGGTCAGGCTGACGATATCCGTCCCACCACTGGAGATATTGTTTCGAAGAGCAAAACCAATCCCCAAGCCCATAACAACACCCCCAAAAAGAGCATTGATAATGGGATCCTCCGTCAAGGTTGCCACAGGGACAAACTGGATAAAGAAGGAACTCATGGATACCGTGATAAAGGTAAAGACGGTGAACTTATGCCCAATCTGATACCAGGCCAAGACCATCAAAGGGAAGTTAATGGCGTAGAAGGTTAGCGAAATCGGAATATGAAAACCAAACCAGTGATTACTCAAGGCAGAGATAATCTGTGCCAGACCTGTCGCACCACTCGAATACACATGCCCTGGTTGGAAAAAGAAATTGACCGCCACTGCTGATAAAAAACCATAGACCAGAGAGGCTGAAATCTTCTCGTCATACTTCTCACGAGAGATGCTTTGTAAGACACGTAAAATTTTTATCTGATAAGCAAAGCGGCGCAGATAATAGCGCCACCGCTTAATTCGTTTTGCTTGTTTCATCTTCTTCTACTTGTAAGCTGAGTTCCTCTAGTTGTTTAAGAGCTACTGTTGAAGGAGCTTGTGTCATTGGGTCAGTTGCCTTGTTGTTCTTAGGAAAGGCAATGACTTCACGGATATTTTCTTCTCCAGCTAAGAGCATGACAAATCGGTCAAGCCCGATAGCCAAGCCACCGTGTGGTGGGAAACCATAGTCCATGGCTTCAAGAAGGAAACCAAACTGGTCATTTGCTTCTTCAGCTGAGAAACCAAGAGCCTTGAACATGCGTTCTTGAAGGTCTTTTTGATTGATACGAAGGCTACCACCACCAAGCTCATAACCGTTCAAGACGATATCGTAAGCAATGGCACGAACCTTAGCCAAATCACCTTCTAATTCGTAAGCAGTCTCTTCCTGTGGAAGGGTGAACGGATGGTGGGCGCTCATGTAGCGGCCTTCTTCTTCAGACCATTCAAACATTGGCCAGTCAACCACCCAAAGGAAGTTGAATTTATCGTTATCAATCAAGCCAAGCTCTTTGGCAATACGTCCACGAAGGGCACCAAGAGTTGCGTTAGCTACTTCAAGCGTATCCGCCACAAAGAGAACCAAGTCCTTATCTTCAAGAGCAAGCGCTGTTGTCAATTCTTCTTGGATACCAGTCAAGAACTTGGCAACTGGTCCGTTTAATTCTCCATCAACTACCTTGACCCAAGCAAGACCTTTGGCACCATACTGCTTGGCTACTTCGGTCATCTTGTCGATGTCTTTACGTGAATAGTTGTCCGCAGCGCCTTTGACCACAATGGCTTTTACAGCAGGTGCTTCTGAAAAGACTTTAAAGTCTACACCTTTGACCACTGCTGTCAAATCCTGAAGCAACATGTCAAAACGCGTATCAGGTTTATCAGAACCGTAAAGAGCCATCGCATCATCGTATTTCATACGAGGGAATGGAAGCGTCACTTCGATGCCTTTGGTTTCTTTCATCACGCGCGCAATCAAGCCTTCTGTGATATCTTGGATTTCTTGCTCAGTAAGGAAGGACGTTTCCAAGTCGACCTGAGTGAACTCAGGCTGGCGGTCACCACGCAAGTCCTCGTCACGGAAACATTTAACGATTTGGTAGTAACGGTCAAAACCAGCATTCATCAACAATTGCTTAGTAATTTGTGGACTTTGAGGAAGGGCATAAAAATGTCCTTTATTGACACGAGATGGCACCAAGTAGTCACGCGCCCCTTCAGGAGTTGACTTAGAAAGGAATGGTGTCTCCACGTCGATAAACTCCAACTCATCCAAGTAATTTCGGATAGAGTGGGTCACCTTAGCACGAAGTTTGAGATTTTCCAACATTTCTGGACGACGAAGGTCAAGGTAACGGTAACGCAAACGTGTATCGTCATTGGCCTCAATGCCATCCTTAATCTCAAATGGGGTTGTCTTAGCTGTATTAAGCACTGTCAGAGCTGTCACGTTTAACTCAACTGCACCAGTTGGCAACTTATCATTGGCTTGCTCACGCGCAGCGACCTGACCAGTCACCTCGATAACAAATTCACTACGAAGGCTTTCAGCTGTTGCCATAACCTCTGCAGAGACTTTTTCAGGGTTGATAACCAACTGCATGATTCCTTCACGGTCACGAAGGTCGATAAAGATCAAACCACCGAGGTCACGACGACGGCCAACCCATCCTTTCAAGGTTATTTCTTGTCCGATGTGTTCCTCACGAACACGACCAGCATACATACTACGTTTCATGTTTTCTCTCCTCTTTTATTCTGTTACTATTTTACCATAAAAGCGCAGGCTCTTCATGAAAATCATCAGAAAAGTTTGCCAGTCTTTAAAAATTAACGCCAATACAAAAATCCGATGAAGTTCACCGGACTCTTTTATTTTGAATTTTTGCCTGCTTTACGCTTTTCAGCAATTTCGGCTGCCTTTCGAGGCAAGACGATTTCCGTCGTATAAGCTGTCCCAAAACGCCAGATACCGGCAATAGGGGCAAAGACCACTGCTAGATGGCTGTAGAAGAAATCTCCCTTAAAGGCATAAGCTAGCGCTCCAATAATGAAAAATAGAACGACTGCTTGAATCACTGCTAATAAAATTACTCGTTTCATGTGACCTCCTGACTCTATTATAGCATGAGAATCATCAAAAAGCCGACTAAATTATTCAAAGCGTGAAGAGAAATACTGTAGACCAGACCTTTTCTGCTAATATAAGCCAAGCCCAAACTAAAACCAAGGCTAAAATAGACAAAAAATTGTTGCACATCACCTGGGAAATGAATCAAGGCAAACAAAACACTCGATACCAGAAGAAAAATCAGAGTTTGTTTACTATTGTCCTGCTTAGGAAAGAGGTAGCGTGCTAACATCCCTCTAAAGATAAGTTCTTCCGTCAAAGGAGCAAAAATAACGACCGCAAAGAATGAGAAAAGTGGTTGAGACAAGGTCAAGTCTATCGCTATTTGCTGATTTACTGAAGGATCATTTGGCAAGAAAAACTGGACAACCAGAGATAAGAACCAAACCAAGGCAGGAAGCCAAATAAATCGGTTGAAGCCACTCTTCTCAATACGAACAGGACCTTTCTGATACCATTTGTAAATGCCGTACACATAAACTCCAGCCAAGGCCACATAGAGCAAGGTCACAGCATAGGGTGAACCGCCTAAGGCAAGCGAAGTAGTCGCGAGCACCTGAATGAAGCCATAGATGAATAAAAAGGATAGAAAGGCTAGAAGAAACCAGCCAAGGTTTTTAAGTAATTTCATATAGATCTCCTATCTTGCTTTATAGCTGTTTTTCAATACAAAGAGGTTTGCTATCCCTAACACAAGTACCCATGCAAGTAACATACCAATATTAGAAAAAGATATTTCCCCACCTTTTTTATTTAAAAGATTTACAATAGGACCAACGAACGAGTAATCCAACATTTTTTGAGCCGTATCATTTTGAAGAGCAATTATGGGTAAAAAAGATACGATTAGCATAGGGAAGATACTATAAACTTGCGCTTTAGATTGAGTATCTGACACCGCACCGATTAGAAGGTTGAGAAAAATAATACAAATAGTTGCTAGGAGCAAATAGATAGCATAGGCAAATAAATAACCAGATACATCTACTTTAAGATAGATGGGAAGTACAATCATAGCAAGTAACATTATCAGAATAGGGAGAACGAGCATACTGAAAGTATATTCTGTTGCTGTCACACCACTTAGAATGAGTGATTTAAGATTTCGTTTTTCCTTATCCTCTGCCATCATAATCGATACCATATAACCACTTCCCATGCTCAAGACCATCGTCAAGCTAGCAGATAGTAAAAATAGGCTCAATTGTCCATTCTTATTTAAAAATTCATTATATAAAACAGCAATACCAAAAGGCATCAATAGAGTCGCCAACAAAGTTGAATTGCTGATAAGAACTTGCACTCTTAACCATAGTAGGGCATTTAATTTTCTAAACATCTAACTTTTCTCCTGTCAATCTGATAAAGATTTCTTCTAGTGTCGGCTCACAAGAGTGAACCACCATCAAATCTGTCGTGTCTAAATGTGGTAATTCTTCAAATGGAACTATCTGTTCTCGTCCATCGTTATAAACCACATGTACTTTCTTATCCACATGATACTTCTGGATAATATCTTGTGGACTTCCATACTCTATTAAATTACCCTTATTTAAAAGAGATAAGCGATCACAAAGCAGAGTTGCTTCATTCATATCATGCGTGGTCAGAAAGATAGTTGTCCCCGCCTGCTTTAATTCTTGAAGTAGGGTATGAATCATCTTAGATGTTGTAGGGTCTAAGCCACTGGTTGGCTCATCGAGAAAGAGAATCTTAGGAGCATTCAGAAGGGCACGAGCCAAGAACATTCGTTGTTTCATTCCAGTAGATAACTTTTCTGCAATAATATCTTTAGCATCTGCCAATCCAACCTGTTGGAGCACCTGATTTACTCTATCTGACTTGAGACCATATAACTTAGCATAGATGAGAAGATTTTTGTAAAGACTCATCTTTTCATAAAAACCACTGCCATCACTAACAATACCAATTTGTTCCAAATCATTTGAGGTTAAATCTTGAGAATTCTTGCCTAACAAAACTGTTTTACCTTGATCTGCAGCCAACTGACCTGTTAAGACATTGATCATGGTTGTTTTACCTGAGCCAGAAGGGCCAAGAAAACCAAAGATTTCACCTTCCTTAATCTCAAAAGAAATCTGATGAAGAGCTTTTTTGCTCCCAAAACTTTTACTTACATTTTCAACACGAATCATAAAAACTCCTTTATTTGAAATAACGTTTCACCATAGGTAACTGCATCACATTGATATAAATATGGATTGCTCCGACAAACAAGAAGGCTAGTAACTGAATCTCTCCTGTCAGTAAAGAAAAGAGAGCAATCAGAAAGTACAAAGCTGGCAAGACATACTGATGTAATTGGAATAAAATCCGAAAACTCTGTTCCAAATTAGCCTGGCGCTCCCCTTCATCGCAAGAATTGACATAACCTAAGATATCCTTTGGCATAGAGAAAAATACCATATCAAACTGGCGAACAATCGCAATGGTTTTATAAAAATATTTTTGAGCATTAAAAGTCAACACTAATCCCAAAAAAGAAAGAGATAAGGTTAGATTGCTTCTATTTAGTATGACCACTTCACTTGCTGAAATGAAGAGAGCCAATAAAATCACTACACTTGCACTATTAAAAGCAATACTTCCAAACTCAAGATTCCGATACATTTGCACATAATAGCTTTCATTCAGATCATCATCCATTTCCTCTTGATACAAGGAATGAAATTTTCTGCTTTTCTTTAAGAAATTAAAAGTCAAAAAAAGACTAATGAAACCTAATACTAAACAAATAGCTGATATCCAAGGTATCAAGACTTTTACATCTAAAATAACTTCGTAGGATTCGGCACGTGCCTTAAACATCCCTACAAACATGCCCAAGAAGCCTCCAAATACAACAGACATTAAAAATAACAAGACACCTTTCTTATTCTTTTTCATATTCATTCTCCTTTTTCACTTGCTAAATTGTTTACTTTCTTTTCAATCCAGTCAACGACTGGGATGAGTGCAAAGTAGGCCCAAATAAATTGGTCGCTGTAATAGAGATCAAACCGTCCTAGATTTGTTCCAATTAGTAGACACAGGCTGACTAATAGAGCTATGGCAACTACATAATAGATTACTTTATACTTGTTCATCACTCGTCCTCCTCCAAGCGAAATACTGATTCGACTGTTTCGTTGAAAATTTGAGATATTTTCAGGGCAATGATAATGGACGGGGTGTACTCATCCCGTTCTAGTAGACTAATGGTCTGCCTGGAAACCCCTGCCAGCTTGGCTAGGTCGGTTTGATTGAGACCATCGCGAGCCCGAAGCTCTTTTAGACGATTTTTAAGTTGCATGTTACACACCTACTCTCCGTCAAATTCAACTGTTTGGATATCCTCAATACGTTGCAACTTGATTTTTTCTTTTCCCGTCTTATCTACGTATCGTAGCTTGACCCATTCCTCATCAACATCCACAACTTCCCAAAAATTTGTTCCAAATAGTTCTCCAATGATTGTTGGTTTCTTTCCAATCATTTCTTGCAATAATCTCGACATTTCTGCGTTTCCTTTCTCTTTTCTTTCGATTACCTTTAACCTCTTCTCTAACCGCTTGATTTTCTTAGATTGACTCATATAAATCAAGACGAGAAAAGGAAACAAAATCCATACCCACATGTGGCTCCCTCCTATTTCTTAACTTGCTTATATTGTAACACATCTTTTTCTTTTTGACAAGCATATTTGTCAAAAAGTTTATGATTTTTGTCATTTTGCAAAAGAAAAAGGTCAGGAGTAAGGTCCTGACCAGTTTTTCTACTATTAAAAGCCTAATTTTTCAAAGATTTCTGAAAAGTTTTGGCTGATTGTCTCAAGTGACACTTGCACTTCTTCTCGGGTTTGGTTGTTCTTGACTGTCACTTGTCCGCTTTCGACCTCGCTCTCTCCTAGGGTGATGAGGGTCTTAGCCGCAAAGACATCGGCTGACTTGAATTGAGCTTTGAGCTTACGGTTGAGGTAATCGCGCTCTGCTTTGAAACCTTGTTGGCGAAGAGCTTGTACCAATTCCAAGGCCTTGATATTTGCTCCTTGACCCAAGACTGCGATATAAACATCTAAGGCGTTTTCAATAGGGAGGGCCACACCTTGCTTTTCAAGAATGAGAAGCAAACGCTCTACACCAAGTCCAAAACCAAAGCCAGCAGTTTCAGGGCCTCCAAAGTAAGAAACCAAACCATCGTAACGACCACCCGCACAGACTGTCAGGTCATTGCCCTCAATCTCAGTGATAAACTCGAAAATGGTGTGGTTGTAGTAGTCCAGACCACGCACCATATTGGTATCGATGATGTAGTCTACTCCAAGATTTTCCAACATCTGACGCACAGCATCAAAATGAGCTTGACTTTCTTCATCAAGGAAGTCCAAGATAGACGGTGCATTCTCTACTGCTACCTTGTCTTCTTTTTCCTTAGAGTCCAAGACACGGAGAGGATTTTCCTCCAAACGACGTTGGCTATCCTTAGACAAGGTCTCCTTGAGCGGTGTCAAATAGTCAATCAAGGCTTGGCGGTAGGCCGCACGACTCTCAGGATTCCCAAGAGTGTTAAGGTGTAATTTGACACCTTGGATACCGATTTCTTTCAAGAAATGGGCTGCCATCGCGATTGTTTCCACATCGGTAGCTGGATTGCTAGAGCCAAAACACTCAACACCAATCTGGTGGAACTGGCGCAAACGCCCTGCCTGTGGACGCTCATAGCGAAACATCGGACCCATGTAGTAGAACTTACTTGGCTTTTGCACTTCTGGGGCGAAGAGTTTATTTTCCACATAGGAACGGACAACGGGTGCAGTTCCTTCTGGACGGAGGGTAATATGGCGGTCACCCTTGTCATAGAAGTCATACATTTCCTTGGTTACGATATCCGTTGTATCTCCGACAGAGCGACTGATAACCTCATAATGCTCAAAAATAGGCGTGCGCACTTCTGCATAGTTGTAGCGCTTGAAAATCTCACGGGCAAAGCCCTCAACGTACTGCCACTTGGCAGACTCAGCAGGTAAAATATCCTGCGTTCCTTTTGGTTTTTGTAATTTCATAGGGAATCCTCTTTAAACTTAATAGTCTTATTTTACCATAAATAGAGGGATTAAAACAGTGAGAAAAAAATTAGGATTTAAATATCATTTTTAAGATTAAGGATTGTCATAAGAATAGCCAGCAAGGAAAGACCAACAAATAGCATCCAAGTCAACTGTATATTCCATACGGCAACAAGTGAAAAACAAGCTGTTCCCACAGGTATGGATAAGGTAAATAATAAACCTAAAAAATTACTGGTACGAGCTAAAACCTCTGGAGCTAGATTTTTCATGAGCATGGCATTAATCTTTGGAGCAACTTTACCAGACACATACAGAGTTAAAAATAGAAATAGCAAACCAAGCACGACTTGATTGAATACGTTAGCCAAACCAATTAGAGTGAGCCCTACGGTAGCCCACATCATCAATCTAGGCAAGGACTGCTTCCCAAAATAATCATTGCCCGTAAGGCTACTAATGATGATTGCTAACAAAGCACAGAATTGACTGATAAATAATGCCTCTGTGTAAGAAAAGTCAAAAAGAGAATGGCTCAAAAAGAAGATATTGTAAATTCCACCCAAAGCGCCACCCAAGGCATTGATAAGCAAGACAGCAAAGAGCATAAAACCAAAGTTTTTCTGTCCACTTTTAAGAAAAACGAGACGTAAATTTCGGTAAATTGTTAGGAACTGGTCTTTGATAGAAAGCTTCTCATTTTTTAGGTTTTCACGATCAGCAGATGACATTGACAGGCTCAATTTGCTTTTTCCTAAAAAGAGAATAGAGGCTGATACTAGGAAAAAGCAGGCATTGATTCCCGCAACAAGGGAAAAATTGTTGACCGATAGGCCTAAGAGCCAGACTCCGAAAGCTTGACCACCAATAGCTGAAATATAGGTGATGAACTGGGAAAAAGAGTAAGCTTCCATCAGATCATCTTCAGCTACTTTCTCCTTAATAAGAGGCATGCGCAAGCCACCTGCAAAATCACTAATCACATCACTAATGACATTGATCAAACACAAGCTAGAAAAGGCAAAGAGACTAGCTTGCTGAACAACTAGGGCTGCTAGAAAAAATAAAACCGCCTGAAACAAACCGCTATAGACCATCCATTTGACCTTGTCTCTCGTGTAATCTGCCCGAATCCCTACAAAAACTGTAAAGAGAGTCGGAAGAAGCATGACAATATTCGCCATAGCAACCGCAAAAGAGGCTTGTGACAAGGTCGATGCATAGACGATAAATACCAGATTGAAAATCGAAGCACCAAAAGCATTGAAGAATCGTGACAAAGTCAAGAGACGATAAGCTTGATTTCTGAACAATAGTTTCATAGGTAATCTCCCTTCTTGTTCAAATACTCAATGAAAATCAAAGAGCAAACTAGGAAGCTAGCCGAAGGCTGTACTTGAGTACGGCAAGGTGAAGCTGACGTGGTTTGAAGAGATTTTTGAAGAGTATAAGTTTTATGTGAAGTATGACTATAGTATAGCACTTAGAAATTTTAGAGGAGAAACTTTTGAATATATGCAACAAATGAAATGATCAAAAAGAAACGATAGAATTTCTCCAGTGACACGAGAGAGCCCAACAGTTCTATCGCTTAAAATTTCAAATTATTTTCTTAGTTTGCAGATATTCAACAATCGGTCGTTTTTCTATAGTATTCGGCAGATTTGTTACAGCCTAGCATCTCAAAAATACGGACAGCATCCTCCATCTTTTTCTGACCTTCCTTGACTCTACCCTGCTTGCTATCAAGGAGACCTTCCGCCCACAAATAGACAATTCGGAAATAGGTTTCATTTTCATTGTAGAAATGCTCTTCGATAACACGTTTAAAATAAGAGGCATTGGTAAATTCTTCACACTCAATGCTGGCTAAAAAGCCATTCAATAGTATAGTGTGAAAAAGGTTTCGATTGCCAGACATTTCCATTAGGAAATCAGATTTACGTACCATCTCTCTAACATACCTAGTGAAAAGAGAAACAGATAGAAATGGTGAACTGACTGAAAATAAATTGAGTTCATAGATTCCCCAGATCTCGGTAGAAAACAAGTACTCATGAAGGACTTTCCCTTCCTCTGCTGTTAACTCTACCCTTTCATCCATGCTCTTCATATAAGACTTGATAATAATGGCATTTAGAATATGTTTCTGTTTATTTTGAGAATGGGCATGCTTTTGATACTCCCTGCGATACAAGTCCTCAAGAGGAGCTATGTTCTTTGGATCCAAGACATCTTTGATTTCTTTTCTCAACTCAGAATCTGTATCATACTGAAAACCTCTCGCTAGAAAGAGGATTTCCTCCACACTAGCAGATATATTTTCTAGGGCAAATAAAAACTTTTCCACCGAAAGCTCACTCTGACCTGTTTCAAAGCGAGATAACATAGACGGCGAAAATTGTCCTCCAGTTGCTTGTCTCAGCGAGATATTTCTTGACTCTCGTAATTGTCTAAAGACTTTTCCAATCTGCTCCATAGACTTCCCCTTGATTCCGTATTTTCTTCATTTTATCATATTTTTCAGAAAATTCATCAAAAACTTGCCAAATTGTCAGAATTATGAGAAAATAGAGGATATTTATTACGTGGAGGGACTGTAATGAGAGACGATATCAAAATCAATGACCGTGCTTTGGCCATACAAGACCAAATTATCGAAAAACTAGAGAAGGTTTTTGATACAGATGTGGAATTGGATGTTTACAATCTAGGGCTGATTTATGAAATCAATCTGGACGAAACGGGTCTCTGCAAGATTGTCATGACCTTCACCGATACTGCCTGCGATTGTGCCGAAAGCCTGCCTATCGAAATCGTGGCAGGTCTGAAACAAATCGAGGGTATCGAAGATGTCAAGGTTGAAGTTACCTGGTCGCCTGCTTGGAAAATCACACGAATCAGTCGCTACGGCCGTATTGCCCTTGGACTGCCACCTCGTTAAGCAGGAAAATCACTTTTGAAGATGAAAAAAAGCAAGCCGAAGTTGGCTTGCTTTTTGATACTCAATGAAAATCAAAGAACAAACTAGGAAACTAGCCGCAGGNNACGAAGTCAGTAACCATACCTACGGCAAGGCGACGTTGACGTGGTTTGAAGAGATTTTCAAAGAGTATGAGTTTATTTTTTACCTGACTTGTCCATATTCCAGAAGTCTGTCACGGCTCCGCGTGAAGCAGATGATACGATGTGGGCATATTTACCGAGGACACCACGACTATAAAGTGGTGGTAAGGTTGTTTCTGCCTTGCGTTTTTCAAGTTCTTCTTCGGATACGGCCATGGAAATTTCTTTGGTATCTTGGTCAACCGTAACGATATCACCTGTACGGAGGTAGGCAATCGGTCCACCATCCTGAGCTTCAGGAGCGATATGTCCAACAACCAGACCATAAGTACCACCAGAGAAACGTCCGTCTGTCAAGAGGGCAACCTTGTCTCCTTGACCTTTACCAACGATCATTGATGAAAGTGACAGCATCTCAGGCATACCAGGACCACCTTTAGGTCCAACGAAACGGACAACGACTACATCGCCATCAACGATTTCATCTGTCAGAACAGCCTGAATCGCATCTTCTTCTGAATCAAAGACCTTAGCTGGACCAACGTGACGACGCACTTTCACACCTGATACTTTAGCAACCGCACCATCAGGAGCAAGGTTCCCGTTCAAGATGATAAGCGGACCGTCCGCACGTTTTGGATTTTCAAGTGGCATGATAACTTTTTGACCTGGTGTGAGGTCTGCAAAGTCAGCCAAGTTTTCAGCGACAGTCTTACCAGTACATGTGATGCGGTCTCCATGAAGGAAACCATTCGCCAGCAAGTACTTCATAACCGCAGGCACACCACCGACTTCGTAGAGGTCTTGGAAGACATACTGGCCAGATGGTTTCAAGTCGGCCAAGTGAGGCACACGCTCTTGAATCGTATTAAAGTCCTCAAGTGACAAATCAACATTGGCAGCATGGGCAATGGCAAGCAAGTGAAGAGTAGCATTGGTAGAACCACCGAGAGCCATAGTTACAGTGATGGCATCTTCAAAGGCTTCACGAGTCAAGATATCTGATGGTTTGAGACCAAGTTCCAACATCTTAACAACAGCACGTCCTGCTGCTTCGATATCTTCTTTCTTGTCAGCTGATTCAGCTGGGTGAGAGGATGACCCTGGCAAACTCATACCTAAAACTTCAATAGCAGTCGCCATGGTATTAGCAGTATACATACCACCACAGCCACCAGGCCCAGGGCAGGCATTACATTCAAGACGTTTCACGTCCTCAGCTGTCATATCACCGTGGTTCCATTTTCCGATCCCCTCAAAAACAGAAACCAAGTCGATGTCTTTGCCATCAAGATTTCCCGGTGCAATAGTTCCACCATAAGCGAAAATAGCTGGGATATCCATATTAGCAATGGCAATCATAGATCCAGGCATGTTCTTGTCACAGCCACCGATAGCGACGAAGGCATCCACGTTGTGCCCACCCATAGCCGCCTCGATTGAGTCTGCAATGATATCACGAGATGTCAAAGAAAAACGCATACCAGGCGTTCCCATGGCAATCCCATCCGCTACAGTAATAGTTCCAAACTGCACAGGCCAAGCACCTGCAGATTTGACACCTTCTTTAGCCAATTTCCCAAAATCATGCAAGTGAATGTTACATGGTGTATTTTCCGCCCAAGTCGAAATCACTCCCACAATCGGTGTTTCAAAGTCCTTATCTGTCATACCAGTCGCACGAAGCATGGCACGGTTTGGTGATTTTACCATACTGTCATAAATGCTACTGCGGTGACGTGTATCTAATTCAGTCATTTGTTCCCTCCCATTTCAGTTCTTACTATTATAGCACATTTTAAAAGCAATGAACAGAAGAAAATTCTTGAATTTTCAGAAAATTCTATATACATATAAACATTTTAAATTAAAAACAACAAAGCGGATCAGGGCACTTTCTGATTACCAGAATATGCTTTTAATCCGCTTGCTTTAAATAACGTAATGTAATTTTTACAGAAGTTCTTTCAGATAAGTGTATTTAACATCTATCTTGCATTATAAAACTCTAGAACTTTCTCTTTTATATTCGATTCACTCAAACCATACTCATTAAGAAGATAATCCATTTTCCCTACTTGACCGAATCTTTCTTGAACACCCATCCGATGAATTTTTGTTATTCCATCATCAGAGAATAATTCACATAAAGCACTGCCAATTCCACCTATCTGATTGTGGTTTTCTACAGTAAATATAGTTTTTCCACTTAACATTGTTTTTATCTGTTCTGGTATCGGTTTGATTCTAAATAAATCTATCACACCTACTGAATAACCTAATTTAGATAGTTCATCTGCAACTCGAATACTTGGAGCAACCATTATGCCAGAAGCAACGATTACAACATCTTCACCATGTCTTAACTCAACGTAGCCTTTAGAAAAATCTTCTCCACCTTGATATACAGCCTCTGGAGCTTTTCGAATTGTTCGAATATATTTTAGTCCTTTTAAGTCTAATGTCTGGTTCAAGATTTCACGAAATTGGATATCATCAGTTGCTTCAAAAATGATCGATTTAGGAATTAAACGTAACAATCCAATTTCTTCAAATGGCATATGTGTCCCACCATTCATTTCTGCAGTTACTCCTGCATCTGATCCAATCACAGTGGCATCCAATTGTGCGTATCCAAGAGAAATAAATAATTGATCAAATACTCTTCGTGAAGCAAAAGGGCCAAATGTATGAAGATAAGGTCTAAAACCCTGAATAGATAAACCTGCTGCAAGTCCGACCATCTCTGCTTCCATGATCCCAACATTCACATAACGATCTCCAAAGTCCTTTTCAAGATTATTAGTAGCCATCGAACTTGACAAATCTGCTTCTAAAACTACTATATCAGAATAACTTTGGTTAGCCTCTAAAAGGAAGTCTCTATATACATGCCGTAATTCCTTCGTACTTCTCATCATTCTGTTTCCTCCAATTCCTGACTTAATCTTTCTACAACTGAAGTTAACATTTGTCTCTCCTCTACAGTAGGGCGAAGATGATGATTGGATTTCATTTCTTCCAGCTCTCTAACTCCTTGACCTTTAATAGTGTCTAATACAATACACTTAGGAGATGAATTATTTGACTGTTTTAATTGGACAATCCCTTCATAAATTTCTCTAATATCTGAACCATTGACCCTAATGGATTCAAATCCAAATGCTGAAAATTTTTCTACGAAATCACCTGGATTACAAATATCCTTTGTAAAACCATCTAATTGTTTTTTGTTATCGTCTACAAATACAATTAAGTTGGATAACTGTTGATGAGAAGCAAACTGTATAGCCTCCCAACATTGTCCCTCATTTAACTCACCATCTCCAACAATAGCATAGGTATAAAAGGGACTTTTTCTTATTCTCTGACCATATGCAAGTCCGGTTGCAACACTAATTCCCTGTCCTAAAGAGCCAGTTGTCATATCTATGCCCGGCGTTAGATTTCTATCAGGATGAGACGGTAATTTGGTTCCATTTGCATTTAAAGAATATAAGAATTCTTTGTCAAAGAAACCATTCAAATAGAGTGTACTGTATAGAGCTGGTCCTCCGTGACCTTTTGATAATATGAAATAATCTCTATCTCGTGATGCAAATATTTCTGGAGTCATTGGCATTATTTCACCATAAAGCACTGCTAGAACTTCTACGATAGACAGACTTCCTCCGTAATGTCCGAATCCAAGATGATTCAAGGTTTCAAGAGTATTTAATCGGATTTTTGTTGCAAATTTTCTTAACTCATATTCTCTATTTTTACTTAAAATCATCCCTTATTCCTCCTTTACAGATGGCTTTTTAATAAAGGATACTCCAAACATAACTGCTAAAATAAGAACAAGACCAATCACAATGCCTGCTTGTGAGCCAAATTGATTTAACATTCCTAAAATAATTCCTGATAGACCAAAATCTGCATCTGAGAAAGTTGATCCTTGGAAACCAAGTCCTCCCAAAACTGGCATTAAAAAGACTGGAAGAAAACTGATTAAAATACCTTGTAAAAATGCTCCAATAGTGGCTCCACGAACACCACCAGATGCATTCCCAATGACACCTGCAGTCGCTCCACAGAAGAAATGAGGCACAACACCTGGTAAGATAACAACCGTTCCTGAAGCAATCATAATTGCCATACTTACTAAACCACCAACAAAACTAGAGATAAATCCAATTAGAACTGCATTGGGTGCATAAGTATAAACAATCGGACAATCCAAAGCAGGTTTTGAATTAGGTACAAGACGCTCTGAAATACCTTTAAAGGCTGGAACAATTTCACCCAAAATAAGGCGAACACCTGCCAAAATAACAAATACACCTGCTGCAAATTGACCTGCTAATTGTAAAGCATAAACTAGACCACTTGTACCATTACTGATTTCTTTTTCTATATATTCTGACCCTGCAAAGATAGCTACAATAATGTAAATAACTGCCATAGATAAAGTAATACTAACAGTACTATCACGTAAAAAAGCTAAACTCTTTGGGAATTTAATGTCCTCTGTTGATTTTGATTTGTCACCGATAAGGCTACCAGTAAAACCACTCAACCAATATCCCAAAGAACTGAAATGACCTAAAGCCACCTTGTCATTTCCAGTTAATTGAACCATATATTTTTGCACAAATGCTGGGGAAATACTCATAATAATACCGAGTGCTAATCCTCCTAGTAAGATAAGAGGCAAACTTGTAAAGCCAGCAACTGATAAAATGACTGCAATCATACACGCCATATATAGAGTGTGGTGCCCTGTTAAAAAGATATATTTGAATCGAGTAAAACGAGCAATTAAGATATTGAATACCATACCTGCAAACATAATCATTGCAGTAGCTGAGCCATATGTTGTTAAAGCTACAGCTACAATTGCTTCATTATTCGGCACAACGCCAGATAAATGAAAAGCATGCTCAAACATGGTACCAAATGGATTTAAAGAATTTTGTACAATTCCTGCACCACCAGATACAACTAAGAAACCAACAAAGGTCTTAATTCCACCTTTAATAATATCAGGTAATTTCTTCTTCTGAAGAACTAATCCTAAGATTGCAATTAAAGCTACTAAAATAGCTGGTGTACTAACAATATCCAATATGAACTTCATCATGACGCTAGCCTCCTATATAAGTCCTTTTTCTTCACAAAGTTTCGTAATTAATTCTCGTAGTTCATCCATATCAATAATACTATTTAAGATACGAACATCTCCAAGATGACTAGCTGAATCAGCTAGATCACGACCAACAATCCAAATATCAGCTGCATTTGGATCTGCTCCACCTAAATCATAGTGTTCAACTTCTACATCTGAAACATTCAAATCACTCAATACAGATTCAATATTCATCTGTACCATAAAACTTGAACCTAATCCTGAACCACAAGCTGTACCAATTTTTAACATTATTTAATCCTCCTGTTTAATTATCATTTCAATGTCATCATAGTTTTTTGATGATATTAAAGTTTGAACATGATTTTTATCTCTTAAAATTGTTGTTAAATGTGACAAAGCCTTTAAATGACTCTCATTATCAATGGCTGCAATACAAATCAACAATCTTACCTCTTGTTCTGGATTATCCAATAAATAAATCGGTTCTTCCAAAACTAACATTGACATTCCTATTTCATTCACACCTTCATCTGGCCGAGCGTGAGGAATTGCTACTCCCTTCCCTAAATTAATAAAAGGCCCAAACTCTTCTACTTTTTGAATCATTGCCTCAGGGTAGTTCTCCGTTATCTTATCTTGATCCAAAAGCGGTTTAGCTGCTAAACGAATCGCCTCCTTCCATCCTAATTTTTGCGAACTAACCTGATAGGTTTCTTTGGTAATAAGTTGTTCTAGCACTGGTACAATTTCCTTTCTATCATTTTTTTGATAAAGATAATTCTTTAACGCCAATCTTAATTCCAATTCTTGTGTAATAATTCCATATCTTTTGACAATATTCAGGATTTGTTCAATCTCAAAATCCCCATACTCTAAATTCGGAAAATCTTTTAACACTAGTTCTACTAGTTGTATTGCTTGCTCTTCAGTCATCATAACCGAAACTAGATAATTTGGCTTTTCTGTCTCCACCTTTATGGTAGAAAAAACCATATCATAGTCACTACTAGCTTTCACCTGTAAATCATCAATCTTTGAGGTTCCTATAAACTCAATTTGAGGAAATAATGCTAATAGATTTTCTTTTAACATCAATGAAGAACTAACACCATTAGGACAAATGATTGCTGCTTTATACCATTTTTGAGGCAAAGTATCTGCTTTCTTTAAATAACCTCCGAAATGGATAACAAAATATGCTGTTTCACTATCAGGTATGGGTTTGTCAATAGCGTCCATCAAGGGAGTCAAAGAATCTTTTACTAGTTCAAATAAATCAGGATAATGTTCTTTAACATGCAATACATATTCATTTGAACTAGGTAGGCCGAACTTTAATCTATAGTAAGCCGGTATAAGGTGGCGGCGAAGATTTTCTCTCAATCCTTCCCTTTGTTTAAAATGTAACAAAGAAATATCTTCCATTCTACTTATAATAGCCTCTGTTAGTTGATTAAAGTAAACCGGAGCAACATCTACTTCACCTTCAAAGCAACTTGATAATAAAACTGTGATATAGCGATAATCATCCTCAGAAAACACCGTATCTATAATCCCCAAATCAACCACTGTATCCAATAAAATAGTGGTTATATCTTGAATAACAGGAGATACTAATGTCTCTGAAAGACATACTCTTTCAACATCCCTTTGATACCTACACAGAATGAATACTAAACCGAAAAGGCAAACTTTTAATTGATTTACAATAGGTACTAGCTGTAGCTTCTCATAATAATCTTTAACTACCTGATTTATCAAATCATAAGTTAATGAATACCCCCAACTGGATAAAACATAATCCAAACCCCAAATTCCTATGGAGGATTCCAGCAACTCACTAACCATTTGAAAAGCTAAACGGTGCTTATTCCACTCTGAACCGTGTAAAGTATAACCTTTTGCTCTACTGTACCCTAGCTCCAAATCATTATCTAACATAATCTTTCTTAATGATTGAATATCAGATAAGGTTGTATTCTTACTTACTTTCAAAAAGTCTTGGTAATGATTATTTGATATAAAATCTAATCGGCAAAAAGTGTAAAGATAGATTAAAGCTAAGCGAGTCGACTTTGGTAAAACCAATTCATCCGACTTAATAATATCTGTCAAAGACTGCTTCGTACGATTTGATAAACTATAGCGACCTTGCTTTTTATCCAGCACTATCCCTTTATTAGCTAGATAAGGCACTAAATAATCTATTCCTTCTTTGACTTCCTTTATAGGTAAGCTCACCTTAACAGATAACTCATATAATGATAGCTCACAATGATCCATCAAAGTCATCAAAATAACTAGTGCTCTATAATCAAACATTTCTCTTCCTTTCTAACTACAATTATAGTGTAAAAGTTATAAGAATAAAAGAGTATTTGAGCACAATATAATCTCACCTTTTAAAAGAAATTATTGGGCTGAAAGTTTTTAGTAATTATTTTTCTACTTTTTCTTGAATTTATAAATTAAAGCGATATCATTTAGATATCAATTAATAGGAATTGTTGAAATGACACTAGAACGGCTCAATGAAGGGGAATTGGTAGAGCTTGACGAAGAACGAAAAGCTGCCATGGTTTCAAATCTCCTAGTCATTCTCTGCGGCAATCATGATGCACAACCAATTGTCAACACAGGAAGTCTTTACTAAAGATGGCTGAAGCTAAAAAAAAAAGCAGATCCCCCTTCGACTCTCAACAAAGTTATACGCTGCACTCGCATCATGGGCAGAAGACGACTTTCGTTCAGTCAATGGGCAAATCGAATATCTCCTCACAGAATGTGTCAAACAACGGAAGAAAGACGGAAAATACGTATCAGAAACCATTGACGAACCATTTGAGATTGATATTTAACACCTTCTCCTGTCTGCTAGGTCTGACAGGAGAATTTTTTCATCTTTTTTTGTCAAGTAACTTTACTTTACAAAAAAAATGTGTTATCCTAGTATGGTTGATGAAAATCAGTAGATTGAATCGAATATAAATACCTAAAGGAGAAATCAAAATGGCAGTACCTGCACGTCGCACTTCAAAAGCGAAGAAAAACAAACGTCGTACACACTACAAAGTAACAGCTCCATCTGTAAACTTTGACGAAACTACTGGAGATTACTCACGTTCTCACCGTGTATCACTTAAAGGATACTACAAAGGACGTAAAATCGCTAAAGCTGCATCAGCTGAATAATAGAAGGGAGATACCATGCGCGTAAATATTACACTTGAACACAAAGAATCTGGTGAACGCTTGTACCTTACTTCTAAAAACAAACGTAACACTCCAGACCGTCTTCAATTGAAGAAATACTCACCAAAACTTCGCAAACACGTTGTGTTTACAGAGGTTAAATAAGCATTCAATACGAATCAATACAGAAGAAAAACGCTGATCAGCGTTTTTTCTTTTGGTTAATTTTAGTACATTACAATAAAAATCAATCTAATGACTACATTTTTGACTATATTTTTTGTGAATTAAATTAGAGGCTATAATATATAGGAAGAATTCAAAATCCCCTGCAAGCTATACTTACAAGGGACTTGTGTATTATTCTTGTACTTCTTTCTGAGCAGCCTTTCCTTGATCCAGAAGGGCTTGGACGATTTTCTCATCACGTAGTTTGACAGAATCGTTGATCATTTCTGCGGACTTGACGATGGTTGTTTCTAGTTGGGCACGTTTCTGGCGTCCCAATTCAATTGCTGCAACGATACCTTGGTTTTGAGCGACCAGACTTTCAGCCAGTTTGGTAACAGACTCAACAGCGACTGTCGGACTTTGAGCAATTCGTTCCATCTGTGGAATCACTTCCTTGCTGGTCTCAGCTAGCATCTGAAGGGCAGCATTGTTGGCATTGACAATGGCATCTGCCACGACACCTGATTTCATGGATTGTTGCAAAATACCAAGTTGGGCAATAGAAAGCTTCATTGTTGGAATCGTATTACGACGAAGCATGCCCAATTTTTGGCGCATATCAGATGACACCTTCACAAGATTACGCATCTGAGGTGTTGTTGCCCAGGCAACATAGAGACGGCTGACATACTCAGTATGTTGTTGTTCAAGGGTATTGACCACTTCAGCCATGCGGGCCAATTCTTGTGACTTGGTTTGGTATTCTACCGTACTTGTATCAAGTTGGTCAGCTTGAGCCTTCAGTTCGGCAGCGCGATTACCAGCTTCTGTCTGGCTAGCTTCGATAAAGGAAATCACTCCCACTAGATTTTCAATGGATTTGGTATTGTCCTCAATCAACATCTCAGCAGAGACGATATTTCGAGCTAGCACATCTTCTTGCTTGACCACTGCGGCAGCCATGCCATCGAGCTTTTGCTCTACTGTTTTTGAGTCAAAGTAAAATTCCTGGAGCGTATTCTTGCTCTTGTTAAACAAGCGTTGCAAAAAGTTTGGTTTTTCTTCTAACTCAGCAATTTCAGCGTTCTTGTATTTGACTACAAAACCTTGCAACTCACGGTTGGTATTCTTGAGTAGATCATCCACTTGGGGAATCTGCAGTTTCTTTTGTTCTGACAAGATACGATTGACTGTATTGTTCACACCTTCTACAGCAGATTGTCCAAAATCTAAGAGAGCATTTTGATTGGTGACAAACTGGTCTACTAACTGGGGCACGTGCGCCTTGATACCTTCTTGCTGCTCAGGGCTCAACTTTTCAAGGAAGGTCAAGGTCTTGTCTGAGCCAGTATTTGTCTCGATGATTTGGGTTGTTTTATCCACCTTAGCTACCGTATTATTGGCAATCTGGTCAATATCAAAATTAAATTCTGTCATGGTTACTCCTTTGTTTCTAACCTATTCTTTACGATCTTTTTCTAGGATACGCAGACTGATATCAAAATCACGCATATCTGTTTCATTGAGTTCTCTCAAAACTTGGTCAAGCTCAAGGTCAAATTGTTCGATAGCTGCTTTAGCTTGTTGCAAACGTTCTTCTGCTCGATTATAGTTCTTCGGATTGGCCTTAATCTTTAAATAGCCTTCTAAAATCGTTTTGAATTTCTCCATCTTCAAACTATGAATGGCCGTCAATTCTTCCTTATCCCCCTCGGCAGAGGTGGCAATCTTGTCTAAAATGGCCTGATGGTCAATAGCAATATTGGCCAAGGTCTGGGATAATTCTGGAGCTAGTTCCTCTGGCTCCGCATTTTCAAGATTTACCTGACTTTCTCTATCCAAACGTTCTAGCTGAACATCGATATTTGCCCGCACTGTACGAACCTTTTTGTCAATACGGTTGTAAACATCATCATCGATATAGGACTTGAGACGATCCGCCTCCTGATGGATTTCCCTCAGTTCGATCAATACTTGATTGGCCAGACTCTTATAGGACTCCGAACCTTTTTCTACTAAAGTTCCCTCCAATTGCTGAATATCCTTGTCTGCTTGACGAATCCGAGCTTTTAAAAGCTCAATCCGATCATCGAGCGAACGATCCTGCAAAAGAGGATAGCGCCAACGTTTATAGAGGCGATAACCACCATAGCCTAGCAGTACACAAGCCGCAAGCGGAAGAGCATATTGAACCAAAAGGCCCAATAAGAACAAGAAGCCCCAAAAATAGAGACAGCCTTTCCAAAAACCATTACCCGATTTCATAAACATTCCTTATTTTCAATTTATAAGTCTATTTTAGCACAAAAGATAAAAATGAGGGCGGAAATCCCCTAGAAAAGAGTTGATTTCTTTGCTGTAGAATGGAGGCTAGAAGCACGTGTCCTAATTTCAGTGAAGCGGACTCAAACCACAGGCTCCAGTGTTATAAGATTGCGGAATGACCTCTGAAGAAATATCAAAACAAATGCTTGAAATATTGGGGGTAGTGTGTTAGAATGAAAGCATAAAGGGAAAATAATGCTTCTAGCATATATAACTAAAAAGCCCCACCGTGCCACCGATGGGGTTCTTTGCTACCCTCTAAAAGGGTTAGATGTTACTTGCTACGTCTCTTTATCCATAGCTTGAAAAGCTCAGATAGTACGTTAACAAGTAACGGAGCTAGAAAAAGGGAAAATAATTCTAGCATATATAACACCTCCCTTCCTTAAAGTGAGGGGGCCAAAACATTATATCATCAACATCGCGTATAAGCAATAAAAGCTTGAAATATTGGGTGTTATATGTTAGAATGAACTTACAATGTGAGTAAAGTTACAGCATATGTAACTAAAAAAGCCCCACCGTGCCACCGATGGGGTTTTTTGCTACCCTCTAAAAGGGTTAACCATTACTTCTTACGTTTCTTAAGCCATAACTTGAAAAGCTCAGATAACACGTTAATAAGTAACGGAGCTAGAAACACTGTGAGTAAAGTTTCTAACATATGTAACACCTCCCTTCCTTAAAGTGAGGGGGCCAAAATATTATATCATCAATATCACGTAATTCCCAAACAAAAACGCCTTCCTAAGGCGCTATTTTTTCTTGATCAAGCGGATGTAGTCCTGTTTGCTATGAATAATATCTGATACAAAGACAGCTTTTCTATACTCTAAAATATGATAGAATGCTAGGTAATCTCCTAAAATGATGCATCGAGTTTTGTGGGATGGGTATATAATCCCTCCTACTCTTTCGTCAACATCAAATCCTGCTTCTGGGAAGACTTCAAGACGCTCCAAACCATAAAGAACATTCTTAACTGTGTTTGCTCCTGCCTGTTCTGAAAAGTAGTTAGCTGAGATATAATCTTTAATACCTCTTAGCTGTTCTTGTACCGTTTCGGAGATAATGATGCTATATGCCTTCTCGTTAAATTCCAAGGTTAGCCCTCACTTCATCAAGACTGTAAGTTCTTCCATGTTCTAAATCGTCAAAGCTACGGGCAATTTCAGCACGCAACCTTGATAGAAGTTCTTCTCTTTCTTTGTCTACTTGGGTTTCAAATGGCAAGGATTTATGTTCTACAATGCGTTCTAAAAACAAGTTAAAGCTGGCTGTCATATCAAGATTTTGCGCTGTGATAATCGCTTTAGCCTTCTCTAACAAGTCTCTGTTAGTCTTAAAGTTTACCTGTGTGTTTTTTTCTAAAACATTCATGGTAGCACCTCCTTTATACTATTATATCACTTTGAACTATATAGGTCTAGTTACGTATAGACGATTATAGCTGGATACTAAGAGAAATCAAAAAGCACTAAGGGAAAACGCCCCAAAGTGCTTAATATCAAGGCTCTAAAGCCTATCTGATTCAATAAAATATTACAACATTTTGTTGTAGAATTCAACGACAAGGGCTTCGTTGATTTCTGGGTTGATTTCGTCGCGTTCTGGCAAGCGAGTCAATGAACCTTCCAATTTTTCAGCGTCGAATGATACGAATGCTGGACGTCCAAGAGTAGCTTCTACTGCTTCAAGGATAGCTGGAACTTTCAATGATTTTTCACGAACTGAGATCACTTGACCTGGAGTTACGCGGTATGATGGGATATCAACGCGTTTTCCGTCAACAAGGATGTGACCGTGGTTTACGAATTGACGAGCTTGACGACGAGTAGTCGCAAGACCAAGACGATAAACAACGTTATCCAAACGACGTTCCAAAAGAAGCATGAAGTTGAAACCTAGGATTCCGCCTTTGATTTTTGTAGCTTGTACGAACAAGTTACGGAATTGTTTTTCACCTACACCGTAAGTGAAACGAAGTTTTTGTTTTTCAGCCAATTGCAAACCGTATTCTGACAATTTAGAACGGTTGTTTGGTCCGTGTTGTCCTGGTACGTAGTTACGACGTGCCAATTCTTTACCTGTACCTGTAAGTGAAAGTCCAAGGCGACGAGCTTGTTTCCAAGATGGTCCTGTATAACGTGACATATGAATGTCCTCCTGATATAAATAATATTTCGGTGGAAATAGTCACTTAGAAAGCCCTGATTCGTGCAGATGCCCTTCGCCTAAACAGCCAAGGTTACTTATCATAAGACACCTGTTGACGAGCTTCATGCTTTCCTGCTGATATTTCACACAAAATTCATTTTACCATGAATGGCTGGATTTGTAAAGGGGGTTTAGGCTTTATTTTCACTGCCAGAGAGGTTGAGAAGGAGGGTAAAGGTACTTCCTAGACCGTACTGGCTGGTAACTATGATTTCCCCACCCAATTGGTGGGCCAATTCACGCGCAATCGCAAGACCCAAGCCATGACCACCTGTCTTCATGTTACGCGAAGTCTCTACACGATAAAGGCGTTTGAAAATATTCTCCAAATCCTCTGGGGCAATCCCCTGCCCCTCATCGGTCACACTGATTGAAAGCTGGTGCTTCTCCAGCTTAGCCACCACTTCCAGCTTGGTTCCTGGAGCAGAGTATTTAAAAGCGTTATTGACCAGATTCACCAATATACGAGAAAGTTTGGCATAATCTCCCTCAATCCGGGCAGACTCTGGGATTACCTGTAAATGGACGTCTCGTTCCTCCTGCTCAATCAAGAATTGAAATTCACTCATACACTCAATCAAGAGCTGGTCCAGAAAAATGCTGTCTTTACTAGTTGTCTCTGCCTGATTTCTAGCTGTGTTTAGGGTCAAAAAATTCAACTCCTCAACCAGTTTATTGAGCCTTTCCGTCTGGCGCCCAATGGTTGCTAGATAATGGGCTTGTTCTCCTTCCTTGATAACCCCGTCCAAAATCCCTTCTACCGTCGCTTGGATTGAAGTGATGGGGGTCTTGATATCATGCGAAAGTTGAGCAATCATCAAGCCCTTTTCTCGTTCGCTTTCTTCCAAGGAATCAAAGCTGGCCTGCAAATCATGGGACATTTCATTAAAAGCTTGCCCTAATTGTTGAAATTCTAAAGGTCCTTGAACCTCCAAATTTGAAGGAAAATCCTTGTCCGCTACCCGCTTGGCATGCTCCTTGAGTTTGCCCAACGACGTAAAGACCGGCGATAGGAGAAAGAGACTAATCCCAGCACCAACAAGGCTGGCAACGATGGTCATTCCAAGCAAAAAGTAAATCTCGCTTTTCTCAATCAGCATTTTTTGAACAGCCCAAAAAACAACCAAAATGGTTAAGAGGGTTGAAATAATATATCCAACCAAAATATAACTTTTTAGTTTCATGTTTGTCCTCTCGGTTTCTCTATCTTATATCCCAACCCCCAAACTGTCTTAATAGTGGGCGTTTGGTCACTACTATATTTTGCCAACTCCTGTCGAAGAGCATGAATATGCACATTCAAGGTGTTGGTGTCATCCACATAGTCTTCTTGCCAGACCTTTTCATAGAGGTCTGTCTTGGAGAAAACTCGCTCTGGATTGCTAGCTAAAATCCACAGCAATTCAAATGATTTAACAGTCAAATCCAGCATTTCTTCTCCTATTTGAACTTCATGACTACTATGATTCATTTTCAGATTGCCAAGGGAAATCAGCTCTGTTTCGCCCCCACGATGAAGGCGGCGCAAAATATTGTGGACCCGCAAAACTAGCTCACGAGGGCTAAAGGGCTTAGCAATAAAATCATCTGCTCCCAAGCTCAGACCGTAAATCTTGTCCTGTTCACTGGTCTTAGCAGTAATAAATAGGAAAGGCTGCTCTGGTGATAAGTATTGAACCTCACCGATTAAATCATAACCATCCATCCGAGGCATCATGACATCTGTGATAATCAAATCAATCGGTTTTTTCTTGAACAGCTCTAGCGCTTCCAGTCCATCATGGGCTACCAAGACCTGATAACCTGCCTGAATTAAGTATCTCTGATGAATATCTGTGATTTCTACCTCGTCGTCAACGAGTAAAATTGTCTTTCCCATCTGTCTCTCCTTTGATAAAAACAGTGCTATACTGCTTTAAGTATAACACTATTTTTATTGTTTTACGATGATTTTAATCTGCTATTGAAAGAAAGTCCTGATTGCTGATTGAGTTGGTAAACTAGCCTTAGTCAGCCCACTATCCATCATTTATTTCCTTAGCTGATTAGTTTTCTTCTTTTTTGTTTTTCAAACCTAGACCACCGAGTAAACCTGCGAGTGCAAGCCCAAGGAAACCAATACTTGCCATTGATGTTTGAGCTTCACCAGTATTTGGTAGCATAGCTTTATCATCTGACATCATCTTGTCTGACATCATCGTATCAGCCATCTTATTGGCAGAAGCAGCCATGTTTTCACCTGCCATCGTATTGGTAGAGCTTGTCATGGTGTCAGCAGGCATGCTATCTGTAGTACCTGGAGCTGGAGTCTCAGTCTTCATACCTGATTTTTCCATTTGGTCATTTGCTGGCATTGCTTTATCAGTCTCTTTGGCTGGTGCCATCATGTCCTTATGGTCAGCAGCTGTTTGATGAGTCGCACCTGTAGCATGACTGTGATTCATCGGAGTCACGCCAGAACCAGAGTTAGAAGGTGAGAATGAACCATTTGCTGTGTCTGATGTTTCTTTAACATTTATCTTAATAGTGACTTTTTTAGTTGCTACGATATTTGTCAAATCTGCTTTACCATCTTTGTTGCCATAGACATTGACTGTAGCGCTGTAAGTTTGAGTACCGTTTGCTCGGAACTGGTCAATGAGTTCTTGTTTTTCTTTACCAGCTACGTTTCCATCCAAGGATACTTGGTAGAAGTATTGACCTTTGGTCTTCACGTTTTCACCGAGTGGAGATAGGGCTGGGTTTTTAGCGTCGCCGTTATCTGACCATGGAGCCTTGTCAGATGCTTTGAGCAAGAGACGAGTCAACATGCCATCACCTGCGAAGAGTTCATATGGAATTACTTGGTTTACACCGGCAGTGAAAGGACCTTTTCCTTCAGCTTTTTCAAGATAAGCAGCAGGAACATCAATACTGTCTTTAACGTTATCTTTAACAGCTTTTTCGACAGTTTCTTTAGCAACTAATCCATTGATGTTGATGTCTACATTTTTAGTAGCAACTAGATTAGTCAAGTCAGCTTTACCGTCTTTATTTCCGTAAACTTTAACAGTAGCTTTATAAGTTTGAGTACCATTAGCACGAAGCTGATCAATTAAATCTTGACCTTGTTTACCAACAGTATTGCCATTTAAGTCTACTTCATAGAAGTATTGACCTTTTGTTTTCACATTTTCTCCTAATGGAGATAAAGCAGGATTTTTAGCTACACCATTATCAGACCATGGAGCCTTATCAGAAGCTTTGAGCAAGAGACGAGTCAACATACCATCACCTGCGAATAGTTCATAAGGAATTACTTGGTTTACACCGGCAGTGAAAGGACCTTTTCCTTCAGCTTTTTCAAGATAAGCTGCTGGAACATCGATACTGTCTTTAACGTTGTTTTCAACTGCAGAGTTAACATCGCTTCTTGTTACAAGACCGTTCAAGGTAATATTGACTTTACGTTCCTTGACAACCTTAGTCAAATCAGGTTTATCTCCGGCTGCTTCATAGACAGTCAGGGTAGCTTCATAGGTATTTGTACCATTAGTACGAAGTGTATCTAATAAATCCTGACCCTGCTTACCTGTGGTGTTACCATTCAAAGATACTTGATAGTAATACTTGTCATCAGGTAAATTTTTCACTGGTGGAATTTTCTCGTTTTGAGCGACACCGTTATCTGACCATGGAGCCTTGTCAGATGCTTTGAGCAAGAGACGAGTCAACATACCATCGCCTGCGAAAAGTTCATATTTAAGTAGTTTGTTTACACCAGCCAAGAAAGGACCGGGAACTTTGGCTTGTTCTAGGTAGCCAGCTGGGACATCGATACTGTCTTTAACATCCTCATCGACAGCTTTTTCAATATCTGCTGGAGTTGCTTGTGTCCCTGCCACATCAGCTGTATCTACAGCTTCTTTTAAGACATCTGTTAGCTCTGGATTTTCTTGTTCTTCTTCACCTTTTTCAAAAAGTGTATCCAGACGAGAAGGGCTTGTTTCCTCGCTCACTTCAGTTCCTTCTGTAGGTGTCGGAAGTGAATTCGTATTTCCAGCAACGACCTCAGGTTTCGCTTCAGCAAGAACGGTGTCTCCCTGAGTTTCTGCTAAGTCACCCTCTTTCGTTACCGATTCCCCTTCGGGTAAGACTTGAGCAGGGGTCGGATTGAGCCCATCGGCACGTACAGAACTTGGCTGACCAACTAGGACAAAGAAGCCACTAGCCACAACAACTGAGGCAACACCGACACTAAGACGGCGAATAGACCAACGAGTATATCTTTGATTTGGATTGAATTTCATAGGATTCTCCTTAGAGTTTTTCTTTATTTGATGACTCTAGTATAATCTCCTAAAATTAAAAAGGACTAAGAAAAAGTTAAAATTTTTCTTAAATCCCTCTTATAAAATACTTATATCAATTAAATCCATAAACAGATTTGGTGATTTGATAGACAACATTGGACAGTTTGCGGGCTGGCAAGACCGAATGTTTGGTCAAACGGCTGAGCATGGTTTTGCGAATAGCCTGAAAGACCTCTGGATTTTCCTGCTGAATATAGGTCCACAGCTCCCGTTTTTTTGCCAAATGCTCCGCTGTTCCTGCTCGGTTGAGCAAGGCACTGGAAATAACCGTCGTGATTTCAATGTGATTCAACAGATATTCTCGCATTTTGGGGTGGCTTACTTTAGATAAATCAAGCTGGTCTACCAAGAGTCGATTGACTTTCAGTTGCTGGTCAATGCGCTTAATCATCACTTGCTCATTGACAGACTGGTCCTCACGCCCAATCAAATAACGATAGAAATCGACAGGCAGATAGTACATGGTCTTGACCTGCTGAAGGGGGGTAAAGACAAAGAGATTATCGACATAAAAAGTATGCTCAGGCAGTTGGAACTGACTCGCTCGCAACAAATCTGTCCGGTAAATCAGCGAGTGCATCATGATATACTGACCTTTTGAGAAATTTCCGACCTGGTCCCAGCCAAAAATCTGTTGGACAGGCAAGACTGACTCATAACTCATACTCTTCTTACGAGACTGACCTTCCTTTTCATAGACAAAATTAGTCACAAAGGCATCCACCTCTTGACCTTCACTCTCTAGTTCCTGCAAGGTTTCAAGAATTTTCAGATAAGCACGAGGATCCACCCAGTCATCACTATCAACCACTTTAAAATAGAGCCCAGAAGCCTCTGCCAAGCCACGATTGACGGCACCCCCATGGCCTTTATTTTCCTGATAAATGGCTCTAACGATGTTAGGATACTTGCTGGCTAAACGCTCAGCGATTTCCTGAGTCTGGTCCTGAGACCCATCATTGATAATCAAAATCTCAACTTGCTCACCACCAATCACTAGCGACTCCACACAGTAATGAAGATAGGCAGCGGCATTATAGCTAGGAATGGCGATAGACAATAACTTCATAATCTACTCCTTTAGGGGACTGATTTTTTCTTATACTCAATGAAAATCTCTTCAAACCGCGTCAACCCTATCTGCAACCTCAAAACACTGTTTTGAGCAACCTGCGGCTAGTTTCCTAGTTTGATCTTTGATTTTCATTGAGTATTACTCTCTCTTGTCACTTCTTTCTATTTTACCATAAAGTTCAGCCTTTGAAGAACTTTTACTAGAATACAAGGCTTCTGTCTCTCTTTGCTATCTTGGGCATCAAAAAAGAGGAGAGCTTCCTCTTTTACGAATTCAATGCTGCTAGGGTATCCAAATACTGGTTGTTGATGACCGCCAAAATATAGGTATCTGCCTTCAAAAGGTCATCTGGTCCAAATTCAACATCCAATGGGGAATTTTCCTGCTCTCGGAAGCCCAAAATATTCAGATTGTATTTGCCACGAAGGTCTAATTTACTCAGACTTTGACCTGCCCAAGACTGAGGAATTTTCATCTCCACAATAGAGACATTTTTATCCAACTGAAAGACATCAACACTATTATGGAAAAGAATGGTCTGTGCTAGGGACTGCCCCATTTCATACTCTGGCGAGATAACCGAGTCAGCTCCAATCTTTTCCAGCACTTTCTTAGCAGTCTGACTTTTGACCTTAGCAATAACAGTCGGTACCCCCAAACTCTTACAGTGCATAACCGCAAGCACACTCGACTCCAGATTTTCACCTGTCGCGACTACAACGGTATCGCAGGTATCAATCCCTGCTGATCTCAATAATTCTTCATCTGTGATGTCACCAATCACTCCACGCGCCAAAACTGGCTCAAACTGATTGATGCGCTCTGCGTGGTCATCAATAGCGATAATATTCATATCCTGCTTGGCTAGGGCAGCTAGGACACTACTTCCAAAAATTCCCAAGCCTAAAATTCCAATCGTACGATCTGACATGCTCTTTCCTTTCTTAACCAATACTAATATCTGCTTTCATATAGTGAATCATATCTTTCTTTTCTGGATGGTAATCTGCTAGGCTGACCAGCAGAGTCAAGGGACCAATTCGTCCGATAAACATGAGAACCATAATCACACTTAGAGCTAATTTCCCTAAATCTGGAGTTAAATTTGCCGTCACTCCGACTGTTCCAAGAGCAGAAATGGTTTCAAATATGAGGTGGATAAAGGGAGGATTTCCCTTGGCTGTCATCCCTATTAAAATCAAGCCCAGCAAGAAGGTCATCAAAAAGATAATAAAGACACTAAAGGATTTTTGAACGGTTCGTGGCGCAATCGTCCGTCGAGCGACATTGGCATGAGGCAAGCCTAGAAGCTCACTTCGTGCAAAAACCAAGAGGACAAAAAATGTGGTAATCTTGAGTCCCCCAGCTGTTCCTCCTGGAGCCCCACCTAGAAACATCTGCAAGATATAAATCAATAAGGTAACAGGACGAGCCATGCTGTAATCAATTGTCCCAAAACCAGCCGTTCTCATGCTGACAGTTTGGAAAAAGCTGACCAAGACCTTATCTGCAACAGGGAGATTGCCAATCGTACCTGCATTGTTCCATTCAAGAACGAGACTGCTCACCGTCCCAAAAGCTAGGAGCCCCACCGTCAGTAATAAAACCAGTTTGGTGTGAAAATGCAGGCGCCCTTTTTTCTTTTTCCCTATATGCGTAGCAAGGTCAAACCAGACCATAAATCCAAGACCACCTGTGATAATCAAGCCTGCGATGACCAGATTGACCAAGGGATCAGTCTGAAAAGCAATCAAGCTCGTACTTCCAAAATTATCAAAACCTGCATTACAGAAGGCGGATATAGCTAGAAAAATAGCACTAAAGAGACCGCGTCCCCAGCCAAGTTGAGGAACAAAACGAAAACTGAGAAATAGAGCTCCCAAACCCTCAACCAAAAAAGTCGTGAGAAAAATAGAATAGACAAACTTTCTCAAAGATCGAGTCTCTCCATAACTAAAACTATCTTGAATAGTTGCACGGCTACGAAGACTAAGCTTTTGCTTACTCTGGATATAGAAAACCCCAATAAAGGTCATGAGCCCCAGACCACCAATCTGAATCAAGAACATACAAATGAGCTGACCCCAAATATTGTAGGTGGCAGCGACAGGCTGGGTAAAAAGACCTGTCACACAGACCATGGATACAGTTGTAAAGAGATGATCAAAATAAGTCGCTCGAGAGCTAGGCACTTGCACAAAAGGCAAGCTCAAAAGAAGAGAGCCTAGTAAAATGACCAAGGCGAAACTCAAAAAAATACGACGGGCAGGCGATAAACGAGATAAGCCTAGCTCTATTTTTTCCTTAGATAATTTAAATAACATACATCCATTGTACCATAAAAAGAAGGAGAGGAGTTAGATCTGAAAGGCTATTTCAAGGCAGAGTTCTAGCGCCTTATCAAAAGCTTCCGAGCCCCAGTCACGACTATCGTACTGGTCCAAGTCAGCTAGGGAATCTGCTGTGAACAACAATTCTCCCCAGAGAACCCCACGCAGTTGGGCTACTGCCGCAAGCGCAGCACACTCCATCTCTACAACAGCACAGCCTTTTTCCTTACGATAAGCCACCTTTTCAGCCGTTTCTCGGTAAAAACCGTCTGTCGTCCAGGTCATGACTTCTTCATAAGGAATCTCTCTGGCTTCCAAAACTTGCTCAATAGCAGCAATAGCCTCTGGCTGCATTTCCATATAACGAGAAGGTGCCACATAGTGGTAACTGGCTCCTTCATCTCGCAGAGCGCGAACAGGGACTAGAAAGGCATTTTCCTCTATATCGGCTAGCACACCACAGGTACCTGTGGAAATAATCTTCTCCACACCATATCCAATCAACCAATCCATAAACTGGGCTGCTGGAGCTGAACCAACAGGAGCCTGAGCCAGACAAATTTCCTCACCCTTGTAGTTGATGACATAGACTGGATAGGTTTTGGTAGCAGAAACGAATTCGCCGACACAGTCCGCTCCTACTCCCCTCGCATAACGGTCAATCTCTTCACCTAAAAATGCATAGACACATTTCTTGGGCAAGTGCAAGTCCAGCCCCTCGTGATTGGGCATGATAACCGCCTGGGGATTATCATCAAACTCTAAAATGGGAATCGCATGTTTCTGAATCATAGCCCACCTCCTCTAATTTTGTACTATTGTATCAAAAATTGACGGAGTGTCAAGGAGGAGGCTGAGAATAAAAACAATACAATAACAATATTTTTGACAGAGACTCTTTTTAATGGTACAATGGACTTGCTTAAAAGTTCGATGAAATAAGCATATAAGAAAACACCACCGGTTGCCGCCAGTGGTGTTTTTTTGCGCTTGCTCAAGGCGCTCAGGCTATTTCTTTTTCTTGTCGCATTTGCTTGCTACAAATCGGATAAGCCACTCCGATAAGACATTCGCTAGTGTACCAGCAAGAATAGGTAGCAAGACAAGTTCGATGAAAACGCACATAAGATCACCTCCTGCCTGCGCAGTCTAGTGTTTGCGACCTTACTATTGTATCATCTTTGACTGAAAATAAATAGAAAAAATCATTGACATCATCTAGTCATCCACAAAAACTCTCTCCTACACTAGTACTTCTTGCATCAAAAACATCCCAGTTACAAGATGATTTAAAATTGATCAATGAAGCAGACTTGCTAAGATATAGAGTAGGTAAATGTGGGTTGGGTAAAAAATATAGAAGAAGTTTTTATCTCCACTCCGTTTTTCTCTCAAGGAAAAGAAAGAAATTAGCGGATTTCCCTACAATAAAATTCGTATCACCATTGACCAAAATCTAACCTATCGTGATGAGAACGTCAGTTTATTCTCAGGAAAGGACGGTTTCCCTCTACTAAACGAGGACATTGTCATCATGGAAATTAAAGCACCTGGTAGAAAACCCCAATGGCTACAAGATATTCTCGACCAATATGGACTGGTAGAGCAGAAATTTTCAAAATACAGCTGCGCCTACCACAAGTCTCAGGGGCTGGACTATAGCCCACGACCAAGCACAGAAAGTGTAGGTACTACTTATGTCTAATCTTTTTAATTCTATTTTCAACGACACAACTGCTACTGCCAATCCTATCCAGCTCTTTCTGGCTCTCTTGGTCAGCCTGATTTTAGGTTTGGCGCTGACCTGGGCTTACAAACACCGTACTCTCTATACACGGGAATTTGCGGTTAGTTTGACCCTACTCCCCTGCTTGATGACCTTGGTCATCTTTCTGGTAAATGGCAGCTTAGGAACCTCTATCGCTGTTGCAGGAACCTTTAGCCTCATTCGTTTCCGTTCAGCCACCAGTGGCTCACGGGAACTAATTGCAATCTTCCTTGCCATGATTATCGGGCTGGCAGCAGGGACAGGCTACCTAGCCTTAGCTGTTCTCTTCACCGTCTTTATCTTAGCAGTATGGCTTCTTTTAGAAAAGCAACAAAGCAAGAGCAATCACCAACGCCGCAGACTATTAACCATCACAATCGCCAACCAAGAAAAGCAACTCCAAACTATCCAATCTGGACTGGCACAATTCTGTACTGAGTTAGACCTCATCTCGATTGATATTAGCAATGATGGAGAACAAGTCACCACTGTCTATGAAGTTGATTTCAAGGCTCAAACTAACGATTTCCAAATCATCAATTACCTCACTAAAAAACAGGATACTTACCAGGTTTCCCTGACCAAGAATGCCAAGAAGAGAAAGAATTTGTAATTTTCAAATCAAATAGCAAACTAAGAGTCTCTTGAGTACCACCATTCTTTACCAATCAAAAAAAACTCCGTAGTCTCTAGCGCCATAAATCCAGCTAGAGATTACAGAGTTATTTTTTAATCTAAACTTCCTACAAGAGTATATTATCTACTGAAAGGATATGGTATTTGTAGGGAATACTTTAAAGAGTTCTTACAGGAAGTCAGTATTAACTAGTTATATTAGGCTTATACTCTTCGAAAATCTCTTCAAACCACGTCAGCTTCACCTTGCCGTATAGATGTGACTGACTTCGTCAGTTCTATCTGCAACCTCAAAACGGTGTTTTGAGCAGCCTGCGGCTGGCTTCCTAGTTTGCTCTTTGATTTTCATTGAATATTAGTTTACCCATTCACCATTAGCATTGACTCTATAGCCATCTACAGTTGTGTTGACTGCAAGGGCACCTGAGCCATTGACATAGTACCATTCGTCTGATACTTTGAACCATTGGCTTGCTTTCATAGCACCTGATGCTTCAAGATAGTACCAAGTACCTCCATCTTTAAGCCAACCTGTTGCCATTGAACCATTAGCGTTTAGGTAGTACCATGAGCCGTTGACTTTAGCCCAACCTGT
>NZ_VMMM01000022.1:0-74480 GCF_013277195.1 Streptococcus sp. 2579 | reverse complement strand
ATACCGTTTTCTTGTTTCCAACCTGTTTTTGGAGCGGCTGGTTTAGCTGGTTCTACTACAGAATATGAGCTGTATGATGGAACATATGAAGGGTATGAAGGGACATATGTCGGATTAGATGGTCTTGCAGGAACAGAAGGTTGTGCTGGAGTGTCTCCAGCTGGTTTTGGAGCTGGGGCTGGAGTTTCTGGAGCTGGTTGAGATGGCTCTTCAGCTGGTTTTTCTGCTGGTTTTTCCGCCGGTTTTTCCGCTGGTTTTTCTGCTGGTTTCTCTGCCGGTTTTTCCGCTGGTTTTTCTTTAGCTTTATCTTCTTCTGCAGCTTTCTTATTTAATTCATCGATAAATTTTTCAGCTTGTTTTGCAGTTAAGCCTTTTTTGAAGCCTTCTACAATTTGTTTTCTTGTTTCATCTGATGCTGCTTTTAATGCTGCAATTGTATCAGCTTTTGCTTTTGCTTCTTCTGGACTATTAGTTTCAGCTTTTTCTAATTCTGCGATTGCTGCTTTCAATGCTGCATCATAGTTTGCTAAAAATTCTTCCTGAGCTGCTTTCTCTTCTTCTGCTGACTTTTTATTTGCATCATCGATTGCTTTTTCAGCGTCTTCTGCAGTTAAGCCTTGTTTGAAACCTTCTACGATTTTAGCTTTTGTTTTATCTGCTTCTGCTTTTAATTTTGCAATCGTATCTTGAATTTGTTCTTCTATTTCAGGATTATTTTTTGCATCTTCTTCTAATTTTGAAACCGTATCCTTTAATGCCTTGTCAAAATTAGCTAAAAATTCTTGTTGAGCAGCTTCTTCTTCCTTAGCTTCTTTTTCTTCTGCAACTTCCTCTTCTTTAGCTTTTGATTCTATTTCTTCTTCAGCATCTTCTGCAGTTAGACCTTCTTTGAAGCGTTTTTCATAGTCAGCCTTCTGAGCTTCAGTTCGTTTTTTAAATTCATCAATAAACCCTTGAATTTGGTTTTCTAATTCTGGATCTCCTTTTGCATTCTCTAAATATTCTTTTAATTCTTTAACTGTAGCTTCTGCAGCTTTATCAAAATTAGATAAGAATTCTTTTTGAGCTGCTGCTTCTTCCTTAGCTTCTTTTTCCTCTGCAGCTTCCTCTTCTTTAGCTTTTTCCTCTATTTCTTTTTCAGCGTCTTCTGCAGTTAAACTACCTGCTTTGAAGCCTTCTTCATACTTAGCCTTCTGAGCTTCAGCTCGTTTTTTAAATTCATCGATAAACCCTTGAATTTGTTTTGCTAATTCTGAATCTCCTTTTCCTTTTGCATTGTCTAAATATTCTTGTAATTCTTTAACTGTAGCTTCTTTAGCTTTATCAAAATTAGATAAGAATTCTTTTTGAGCTGCTTCTTCTTCTTTAGCTTCTTTTTCTTCTGCAACTTCCTCTTCTTTAGCTGTTTTTTCTATTTCTTCTTCAGCATCTTCTGCAGTTAAACTACCTGCTTTGAAGCCTTCTTCATACTTAGCCTTCTGAGCTTCAGCTCGTTTTTTAAATTCATCGATAAACCCTTGAATTTGTTTTGCTAATTCTGAATCTCCTTTTCCTTTTGCATTGTCTAAATATTCTTGTAATTCTTTAACTGTAGCTTCTTTAGCTTTATCAAAATTAGATAAGAATTCTTTTTGCTTCTCTGATAAAGAATTTTCGACAGCTTGTGGAGCGTCTTCTGCTCTTACAAAAGTAGGCTGAGACGCAACAAAAACAGCCCCTAAGATAGCGACGCTGGCTAGACTTGTTAAAATCATTTTTTTCTTATTCATCTAAATTTACCTCTTTTCTGATAATCATTTTCAGACTACACTATATTAAGTATACCCCCCCCACAAATCTTTGTCAAGTGTTTTATATTAAATTTTTGTTACATTTTTGTTCGGAATTTTATTTGTTTTATCAAAGTTTTTGTGAAAATCGTTTTGAAAACTTTGATATTTCTTTACATTTTCTTTCCTAGAGTTTCTCTTTTATTCTGGTGTGTATTTGCTTCTCACACTGCTTTTCTATTGCAGATGAGACTCAATGAAAATCAAAAAGCAAACTAGGAAGCGAATCGTAGGTTGCTCAAAACACTGTTTTGAGGTTGCAGATAGAACTGGCGAAGTCAGTAACATATACCTACACCAAGGCGAAGCTGACGTGGTTTGAAGAGATTTTCGAAGAGTATAAAGCTCACATTCCAGAAATAAACAGATACCAAAAGCAAATGTTCAAACTTGATTTTTGAATTAGGAATACTCCAGCGATGACTCGTCCTTATTTTCAGTGAATAGCAACTGACTCTAAACACTCCAAAAAAAGAGGCCAATGTTCGCCATCAACCTCTTTCTTATCATTCATTCTTTTTGCTAAGTAAGATGAATACTTTACCTATGGCCTGACATTTTCAGCCTAGTTTACCCATTCACCATTACCATTTACACGGTAACCATCTGGTGTTGTTGTGCTCACTGCCAAAGCGCCTGAACCATTTGCATAGTACCAGTGTTGACCTACTTTAAACCAACCCGTCTTCATGATCCCTTCTTCATCAAGGTAATACCAGGTACCATTTTCCTTGTACCAACCTGTTTTCATAGCTCCTGAGCCATCAAAGTAGAACCATCTGCTACCATCTGTTCCCCAGCCTGTAAACATAGCGCCTGAGTTACTTAGATAATACACCGATCCATCAACTTCTACAAATCCAGTCTGCATGACACCTAGGTCATTCAAGTAGTACCATTGACCACCTGTTTTCAACCAGCCTGTCTTCACATCACCAGACTCATAAAAATACCACTTGCCATTAGACTGCACCCAGCCAGACTGATCAGACGTAGATTTTCTGAAATCTTTCAGCGGTGTTTCTACAACTATAGCTTTACTTTTAATTGTTGAAAGGTTTGAGGCAGTCACTTCTGTGTACTGAACAGCAGAACCATATCCACCAGCCAATTCCTCTGAAGAAGTCGTAGTTCCTAGAGCCAAAGCAACCGTTGCTGCTTTCTGAGGACTAGCTGCATTTTTAAAAGCAGCAAGACCCACATGGGTAAATTTAGGGTTAATCAAGTTCTCATAATAAGATGAAAATTCTTTTGATGTTTTATCTTTCTTTTTCGCCACATATTGCGCCTTTTCAGCATGCCAGTTTTCAATTGCTTTTAGAAATCCATCAGGATTCAAATCTAAAGCTTCTCCACTTAGGCTATTACCAGATGGAAAGGCAGTCCAGTTGTTTTTACTGGAAAGACGTTCAGCCTTCAGCGCAACAGATACCTCAGCAGCGCGTACAAAAGCCGTTTTCTCATGGTCAACTGACCATTTGACAGGAACATACTTATCTACCAAACCTTCGTCGGCTGCTTCTTTACGAATTTTATTGATAGCATCTAAAATAGATTGTTGATGAGGAGGCAAAAATTCTCCCTTGATTCCAACCAAAACATTGCCACTAGAAGGTTTTAGCACCTCTGAGGTCAATACATTACCATCAGCAGATTGTGTTGCAACCAGTCTGTCGTTGGCAAAAACATCATTTGTCAAAACTGCTCCTGCCAAGGTCAAGGCCAAGGCGCTAGCAAATACAATTTTCTTCATTTCTTTCTTACTCCTTATTGTAGTTTGAATATTATCTTAACAGATACCTTTCAACGTTTAATTATATCATATTTTCCTACTATTTGTCTTTGCTTACCTATTCCTAAATCCCAAAAGTAGGCGCAATGATTCTTTTATTTCACAACAAGTTCATAACGTGTCTTACTTGTGAAGGTTTGACCAGCTTTAAGGATGACTTGGTCTTTGAGGTTACTGTGAATGGCATCTGGTAAAGCTTGCGCTTCAAGGGCAATCCCATTGTGCTGTACCATTGGCTGACCTCCTATGATGACACTCTCATCCACAAAATTTGCTGTGTAGACTACAAAGCAAGGAGCCTCTGTCTTGAAGAGCAGGAAGCGACCTGAGTTTTGGTCATAAAGAAAACCAGCATTGTCATGGCCTGCAGGAAGGGCAAATGGATGATCCAAACCAGATACCAGTTGGATTTGCTCATCTTCTTCTGCAAAGATGTCTTTCAACAAGGCACCATTGTAGATGTGTTTGACCACATCACGAGTAGCATCTGGAGTTTTTGCAGGAACACCGTCGGGAGCAATTGGGTAAATGCCCTCTGTGTTTAGTTGGAAGACATGGCGGTCAATGGTCTGCGTGAAATCACCAGACAAGTTGAAGTAGCTGTGGTTGGTCGGATTGACCAGCGTATCCTGATCGGTCGTTACCTTGTAGCTGATTTCGTAGGCACCAGTTTCTTCCAAGTGGTAACTGATCCAAATCTTGAGATTTCCAGGAAATCCTCCTGTCCCATCTGTACGCTCTGTGTAGAGGGTCAAGCCATGGTCGCTCACTTCGACTAGTTCAAACAAGCTCGAATCCCAACCAGTTGAACCACTGTGGTTACAGTTGCTAGCATTGTTGACTTCAAGGTCATAAGTCTTGCCATTGAGCTCAAATGTCGCACCTGCAATACGGCCCGCCACAGGACCTACGCTAGCTCCATGCTTGGGACTATTACCTACATAGCTATCAAAGTCATCAAATCCCAAGATAACATTGGCAAAATTTCCAGCCTTGTCAGGTGTGACATAACGCAAGATGGTCGCACCATAAGTCATAACCTCAAGTTGGTAGCCACTGTCAGTTTCAAATCGATAGGCCAATACATCCTTGCCCTCATGATTTCCAAATACACGCTCTGTGTATGCTTTCATTCTCTTCTCCTTTTACTATTTCTCCCAAGCAAACAAACCATAGAAAGCCTACTGACAATCTATGGTTTACTTGTATGATTTACAAACTCCTTTATCAAGAATTCATAAATACTGTCTTACTTTTGATATTCGTGGATGATAACACCTTGTACCACACGGTTTACGGTACCTGTAGGAGACGGTGTATCAGGTTTATTTTCTACCTTGAGTGAAGTCAATAGGGCAAAGAGTTGGGCATAAACGATGTAAGGGAAGACACGGTAAATATCATTCAAGACACCGCCACAACCAAGGGCCACTTCTTTGACATTTTCAAGGCCAAAGGTTTGATCACTCAAAAGCACAACACGACGAGCAATCTGGTCACTAGCAACTTCACGAACCAAGTCCAAGTCGTACTTACGAGTATAGTCTGTCGTTGTACCAAAGACTAAAACAACTGTATCTTCGTTGATAAGAGATTTTGGACCGTGACGGAAGCCGACTGGGCTTTCATACATGGTCGCCACTTGGCCAGCTGTCAATTCCAAAATCTTGAGCTGAGCTTCATGAGCAAGTCCAAAGAAAGGACCAGCACCTAGATAGATGACACGGTTAAAGTCTAGGTCAACAAGTTCTTTGACATCTTCTGCATTGTCTAGAATTTTACGGGCAAGACTAGATACAACTTCAAAACGTTCAGACTTAACAGCAAATTCTGTAGGATCAAAGACCAAGAGAGCTGTTAACATCATAGACGTAAAGCTAGAAGTCATAGCAAATCCAGCGTCATTAGAGGCAGCTGGTTGCAACAGCAAGAGATTGCGGTCATCTCCATGAGCTTGAAGAGCCAACTTACCGTCCGCTGCACAAGTAATCGTCACTTGATAAAGCTCATCTACCAAGGCCTTGGCCAAATCAACAGTCGCCACACTTTCAGGCGAGTTCCCACTACGAGCAAAGGATACAAGTACAGTTGCCACATCTTTTTTCAAATAAGTTTCTGGATTGGCAACGATATCTGTTGTCGCAATAGCATTGAAATTCCATTTGCGTTCGTCATAGACTTCCTTAAAGTATGGTACCAAGGTATCTCCCACATAAGCAGAAGTCCCAGCACCTGTCAAGATAACCTTGATATAGTCATGTTTATCAGCAATCCCTTGTAGGAAGGCTGCAATTTCTTCACGTTTTGCTTGATAAGATTCAAAAGTTTCTTTCCATACATCAGGCTGTTGGTAGATTTCACGTGTAGTGATTTCTGCACCCAATTCGACCAAGTCTTCTTTTGTATAATGTAGCATTGAGTTCCTCTTTTTCTATCAAATATGGGAATGGGAGTAAGCCCCATTCCCATGTATATTCTATATAAAATGCTCTAAGTCACATCTTATTCATCTTCATCATCATCGAAGCCCGCTAATAAATCATTGACTTTCACAATGCTTTCTGCAGCACGGTTCTTATAGTCCGCATCTGCGCCTGTAAGGCTCGCATTGATAAATTCAATCACCATTGGAAGATTCATCCCTGCGTAAAGTTCGATGTCACGACCTTCCATAATCAAACGGCTGACCACGTTACATGGTGTTCCACCGAGAAGATCCGCAAAGACTAGGAAATCATCCAAACCTTCAATAGCAGCTTCAAATTTTGCAGTAAATTCTTCTGGCCCATCTTCTGGAAGAAGAGCCACTGCATGAATGTTATCTTGTGGGCCCATAATCATTTCTGTACTGCCTTTAAGCTCCTCACAGAAGCGACCATGGCTGACCAAAATTAATGATTTTACCATAAAACTTATTTAGGTCCCATTCCAAATGCAAAGTGACCAAGGGCAGAAAGACCTACTGCAAGAGCGATAATGATACCGATAGCTTTAGTAGAAGTCATACCTTTCTTACCAAGCAACCAGAAGATAAAGGCAGTAAAGATTGCTGGAAGCAAACGTGGGAAGATTTGGTTCAAGATGTCTTGGAAATCAATCATCTTTTCACCGATTGGCAACTTGTAAGAAATTTCAAAGTTGATCATTGTTGCTACAAGAGCACCCATCATGAAGACACCAAGTACAGATGCAGCGTCAATCAAAGCTGTCAAGGTACTTTGCATGTTATTGATAAGGTTAACCCCTTCTTTGTAAGCAAATTCCAACTGTTTCCAACGGAAGATGTCATAAGCAACTGCAACTGCAATCCAAAGGAAGATACCCCAAGGTTGGCCAGCGATAGCCATAGTTGCTGCGACTGACCCCATGATAGCAGGTACAAGTGAACCAAAGATTGTATCCCCAAGAGGAGCGAATGGTCCCATCAAACCTGTCTTAATACCGTTAACGGCGTCTTTTGAACCCACACCATCTTTTTCTTCCATGGCAAGGTCAAAACCAGCGATAATGGTATGGAAGAATGGTGAAGTATTGAAGAATTGAGTATGAACTTTCATCATTTCTTTCAATTCAGGAGTTCCATCCCCATACATTTTACGCAACTGAGGCAAGATCATGTACAGGTAACCAGAAGCTTGCATACGTTCGTAGTTCCAACCCAATTGGAAAGTAAACAAGCTACGTTTGTTGATTTGATTAAAATCTTCTTTTGTAAGTTTGTAATTAGAATTCGTCATCTTCGATTTCCCCACTTTCTGATGGTGTAGAAGGTGCTGCTACAGCTACTTTTTGGCTATTTTTGAAGTGAAGCACTGCAAGGAAAATACCTACGATAGAAATACCAATCATAGACAAACCTTTGAAGTTGTTCACGAAACCAATCTTTTCAGCAACTTCAGCAGGAAGAGTACCTACGATACCAGCAACAGCGCCACCAAGACCTGTTACATATGAGTAAAGAACAGTCAACATAGCTGTCAAACCAAATCCCATAGCAAGGTAGTGAAGGTTACGTTTAACTGGAAGGTAACGAAGCAAGATTGCAAATCCAAGACCTGGAAGCATACGTCCTGCGAGTGTCAAACCATCTGCAATCCATTGGTATTCTGTCACTAAGTCTACTACATGTTGTACAAAGGCACCACCAAAAGCAAGCGCAAAGAAGACTGGAAGGGCACGAGATAGAGCCCAAGGAATCGCACCAAGTAGGTAGTTGCGTTCAATACCTTTATAGTCAAAGCGTTCGATTGCAGCATCCACACGGTGAGCGAAGAAGGTAGTAGTCATACGTCCAAGAACGTCGAAGTAAGTCAAGAGAGCTGCTACTGGTACAGCGATTGTAGTAATTGCAAGCGGTGCATCAATTCCCTGTGAAACAGAGAAGGCTGTCGCAAGAACCGCACCAGAAGTTGCGTCGATACGAGAAGCACCACCGAAGGTACCAACCCCAAGAACGAACAGTTGCAAGTTACCACCGATAAGCAAACCAGTAGTCACATCTCCCATGATTAAACCAGTAATGAAACCAGCAAATACAGGGGAACCTGCAGATGAAACAATCGTCAACTCATCACAGATTTGATAAGCTGAGTACAAAGTGAGAAGTAAAATTTGCCACCATTGTATCATAACAATGACCTCCTAAAAATTTTTTCCTATTTTAATAAGCTCAAAAAGTCTGAAATTGGATCATTTGGAACCATTTGAGCAGTAAGTTTAACACCTTTTTCTGCCAGTTTGTGGAAGTCTTCCACATCCTTGTCTACTACGTTGATAGAACGTGTGATGGGGCGAGTTTCTGGTGTTTGAGACATATTCCCAACATTAAGGGTTTCAAGTGGTACACCTGCTTCTACCAAACCAAGGAAGCGGTCTGGCTTACGAGCCACGATAAAGAGACGTTGGCTATCGTATTTACCAGCAAGAATATTGGCTGCGGCTTTCTCAACTGGCAATATACTGAGTTTCACACCTGGTGGTGTCGCAAGTTTCAAACCACTCTTTTCAATATCGTTGTTGACAACTTCGTCGTCTACAACCATAATGCGTGAAACATTTAGTTTCCCAGCCCAAAGATTGGCTACTTGTCCATGGATCAAACGTCCATCGATACGGCATCCTACAATTGTCATAAATTTTCCCCCTTTATGTGTTTTAGTGTAGGTTTACGAGTTAGATGAATCTCTTCTTTATATTGACCCTCTGTTTCAAAGATGATGATACGATTGGCACCTTCCTTGAGATAGCTATGAGGGATATAAAGCGAGAGGGTTGGGCCAACGTTCCAAAAACGTCCTAGGTTCCGCCCATTGACAAAGGCAACTCCCTTACCAAACTCAGACAAGTCTAGGTAAGTATCTTTTGGCTCTTGGACTGTAAAGTCATAAGCGTAAAAGGCTGGTTGTCCTTCTGTCCATTCTTTTGAAAAATCAATTTTCTCAGGATTATCCAGTGGTAGTGGATATTGTTTCCAATTAAGTAAGAAGTGTAAATCCTTGCAGACACCTGTTCGGATTCCCTTACGTTGCGTATCCGCTAAGAATTTATGCCCATAGTTGACACGCCCCATATTTTCTATCAAGATATCAATCCTAGATAACGCTTTCTTTTTACCTTTATAAAAAATATCTTCCCCAATCTCTGTCTGATATTGGGTTTTAACCCACTGACCATCGACATAAAGCTGGGCCCTATCTCGACCATCAATGATACGAAGTCTTTCTTCTTCTGCATCCCAGCTTGTCTCTGTTCGATAGAGTAGGTAGCCATAACTTTGTCCCAACTCCTCCATCTTTTTAGGATAGAGACTTTCTACAGGACTAGACAAGCTATCCAAGGTTTCAAACAAGGAAACTTTTTCAACTAGTGGAATAGCATCCAACTCCATACTCTCTTTGTAGAGTGGTTCCAACTGTGGATACTCTGGAAAATGTGTCGCCATCATCTTCTTGACTGCCAAGTATTTGGCAGTTGGATTTCCTTCTTCATCCAGAAGGGCATCGTAATCATAAGATGTAACTTGTGGCAAATCCAGAGTTCCTCGGGCTGAGCAACCATTCATGAAACCAAAGTTTGTACCACCATGGAACATGTAAAGATTGATGGAGCCTTGCTCCAAAACTTCTCGAACTGCATCTGCCAATTCTTTGGGATCCCGTGTGATAATCGGTTCTTTCCAACGATTGAACCAGCCATCCCAGAACTCCATACACATGAGCGGCCATTTCTTACCATGCTCATCAAAGAATTCCTGCATCTGTGAAAAGTTGTATGGTGCCTTAGAACCAAAGTTCCCTGTTACAAAGAGGTCATCTTCGATTAAGGTTCCAGCTTTCAGAGTAGCTCGCCATGGACCATCTGATGTAAAGAGGGGACAGGTTACGCCACGCTCTTCCATCAACTGTCGAATCGCTCTCAGATAAGCCTTATCTTCTCCGTAAGAACCATACTCATTTTCAACCTGCATCATGAGGATATTGCCACCCTTGTCCAACAGATGTGGAACCAATCGTGGTAAGAGCTGGTCATAATAGCGACCGACAGCCTCAATATAGGCTGGGTCAGATGAGCGGATTCTCATATCTTTGGTTAAGAGCCAAGCCGGTAAACCACCGAATTCCCATTCCGCACAGATGAAGGGTGACGGACGAACGATAGCGTAGAGACCCAAGTCTTGCGCTGTCTGTAGAAATCGCTCCAAATCCAGAGCTCCTTCAAAATGAAACTCACCCTCACGAGGCTCGTGTAAATTCCAAGCCACATAAGTCTCTACCGTATTAAAACCAAGAGCCTTCAAGTTATAGAGCGAATGATACCAATCCTCTGGAGGAATCCTAAAATAATGAATGGCGCCGGACAAAATCTTGAACGGTTTCCCATCTAAATAGAAATCGTCTCGTATCTCAAATCGTGTCATAAAACTACCTTTTGATTGCAAAGTTTGCGCTTTCACTCGTTGTTATAGTAATTATAAACCAATCTGTTTGAATTGTCAATAGAAATTGTCGGAATATTTGCTAGAATTTTACTATTATACACACGTTCAATTAGTTTCAAACATTTTCAGACCCATTTCAAACGCTCTTTAAATTCGGAATAGAGAACCTAAAATAATTTTGTATAAAATACATTTATAAAATATGAGCAATGCTTATGTAGCTTAATTTTTCAAACTATTTTTCTAATTTTTTATTCAAAAGACTACTATTTTTTTCGCTTTTATGGTAAAATTTTCTGTGGAGAAGGAAAATAGAGGTAAAAATATGGCAATTCCCAAATATCAATACATAAAAGACGAATTAAAAAATAAAATCATCTCTGGGCAGTTTAGCAGTGGAGATAAATTTTACACTGAAGCAGAGCTCATTTCAATGTACGATGTCAGTTCTATCACAGTTGTCCGCGCCTTAAACGACCTTGCTAAAGATGGCTATATTGTCCGCCAACAAGGAAAAGGAACCTTCGTTTCACGTGCACGCAAACACAAGCTTGTAGAGTTTTCAGATATTGAACTCTTTAATGCTAAAGATGATAAGGTAACTGTTCTTTCAATTGAACGCGGAAACAAGCTCGTTTACTTGGAAAAATTGGGTCTACGCGGCGATCAATTCTACTACAAGATTGAACGTATCCGCGAATCAAACGGTGTCGTTTATATCTACCATACATCCTACATCCCAGAACAATATATCAACGCAAATTATCCAAACCTTGAATACTATAGTTCTATCTACAACCGTTTCAAGTTAGACTACCACATTCACATGAATGATGAACACTTTGAAGAAATCAACGAAATAGTCTTTCCAACTCCAGAACATGCGGCTTCAGTCCTCGGAGTCGATGAACAATTCCCTACTGTCCTACAAACTAAAATCACCAAACTCGAATCAACTGGTCAAGTTTTAGGATACAGTGAAACTTACAAACGATCTGATTATTACAAGATTAAATTCATCTCATGTGACCGTGATCACTAAGAAGAAAGCCTGAGCCTAATCGCTTGGGCTTTTTCTACGCTTATTATATGACATAGTAGATTGAAATAGAATATGGACAAATCGATTAGGAAATTCAAATCAATTTCTAGTAATATTTTAGAAGTCACAGTATACTATTCTATATTCAACATATTATAAAATATTGGTTATTTTTTTCAAAAGCACTTTAATAAAAAAGAAAAATCGAAGTTCTGCTACTCCAGTAAATGGAGTAATAGAAATTCGATTTTTATTCTAATTATCCTAATCCAAGACGTTCAAAAATATCATCCACTCGTTTGGTGTAGTAAAGAGGGTTGAAGATCTCGTCGATTTCCTCTTGTGTGAGGCGTGATGTCACCTCTGGATCTGCTTCCAGAAGTGGTTTGAAGTCTACTTGATTATCCCAAGAGTAGGCTGTTTTTGGTTGTACCAAGTCATAGGCTTGCTCACGGGTCATCCCTTTTTCAATCAAGGTCAACATGGCACGTTGGCTGAAAATCAAACCAAATGTCGAGTTCATGTTGCGAATCATGTTTTCTGGGAAGACCGTCAAGTTCTTGACGATATTTCCAAAACGGTTGAGCATGTAGTCAATCAAAATGGTCGTATCAGGTGTGATGATACGCTCAGCTGATGAGTGGGAAATGTCACGTTCATGCCAGAGAGCGACGTTTTCATAAGCCGTAATCATGTGACCACGGATGACACGCGCTAGACCTGTCATGTTTTCAGAACCGATAGGGTTGCGTTTGTGAGGCATTGCTGAAGACCCTTTTTGCCCTTTAGCAAAGAACTCTTCTACTTCGCGTTGCTCAGATTTTTGTAGACCACGAATCTCCGTTGCCATACGCTCGATAGAAGTCGCGATACTGGCAAGAACCGCAAAGTACTCAGCGTGAAGGTCACGAGGAAGGACCTGTGTAGAGATTTCTTGAGCACGGATACCCAATTTGTCGCAGACATATTGCTCTACAAATGGTGGGATATTGGCAAAGTTTCCAACCGCACCAGAAATCTTACCAGCTTCCACACCAGCAGCCGCATGCTCGAAACGCTCGATATTGCGCTTCATTTCGCTATACCAAGTCGCCAATTTCAGACCAAAGGTTGTAGGCTCAGCGTGCACACCGTGGGTACGCCCCATCATGATGGTGAACTTGTGCTCCTTAGCCTTATCAGCGATGATGTTGGTGAAGTTTTCAAGGTCACGACGGATGATGTCGTTAGCCTGCTTGTAGAGGTAACCGTAGGCCGTATCTACCACATCGGTAGAAGTCAAACCATAGTGGACCCACTTGCGCTCTTCGCCAAGCGTTTCAGAAACCGCACGTGTGAAAGCCACTACGTCGTGGCGAGTTTCCTGCTCAATCTCCAAAATACGGTCGATGTCAAAGCCCGCTTTCTCACGAATCAAAGCCACATCTTCCTTAGGGATTTCCCCCAACTCAGCCCATGCCTCGTCAGCCAAGATTTCCACCTCAAGCCAAGCACGGTATTTATTTTCTTCACTCCAAATATTCGCCATCTCAGGGCGAGAGTAACGGTTGATCATGTTGTTTCTCCTTAAAAATCTTTTTTATCTATGAGGCTCAGGAAACTTTGCATTATTAGATGCTAAATTAGGGTTTGTAGAAAATAACATTAGGAAGTAATAATCCTTTGATTACTCTAATCAGCTATCATGCAAACTTCAACCATTGCAATAAGTCAAATGGTATGATTCTCTTATTCTAAAATCTCACACTTCCATTGTTCAAGTCTATTTTCCGCATTTGATACACCCTCTAAATGTTTTAAAACATGTAAATCATCTAAAAGATAAAGTAAAACTAGTAAATCTCTAGCTGTTTTTTTTCGTTCTTCATCAGAAATGGTATCAAAGAAATCAATACTCAAAGTTTTAACCGGATCCTTAAAATGACTTTCACCGTTTAAAACCAGTCTATACATAAGATTCTCAAAATAAGTTCTGTATTCTTTATCAATTTTTTCAACAATTAAAGGATCTGTTGTTAGCTCGGCAATTCCCTTCTTATAATTAAAACTACCATAGGCTTCTAAAATTTTTCTCATTGCATTCCCAACAAAACTTTCCGAAGTAGGTGTACTATTTCCCAATGCATAACCGAAGACTATTTCAAGTAGTTCTGTATAATCGTGAGTACTAGTTTTGAATTCTTGTAATTTACCAGAAACCAATTCTAACTTCTTGTATTTAGATTTTTGTCCACCTTCCTCTTCTTTACAGGATTCCATTATCTCTTTCAAAAAGATATCAAAGTCATATATTGTTTGTTTATCATGGGTCATTAGTAAAACTCTAGTATTACTATTCCCCTTAAAAAATCTAGTTAAACAGTATTTTAAATACGAGGTTATTCCAACTTTATTTTCCATATCAAAACTAGAAATTGGATCGTCAATAACAATAAAATATTCATGACTATAAGCATCTGCTAACTCTCTCTGTTGAATTATCTCAGTAAAGAAATAACATAATGCCAGCGCATTTCGTTCCCCTACGGAAACCCTACTGGGGACCACAGACTTACCTCTTGATAACAGATAGTATTTTCCGTTTTGATTCTGTATAGCTAACCGATTTTTTGAAAAAAAATATGTAATTTAAACTTTTATTAATTTCATCAACTGCAATATCTATATTAAGTTTCTTGTCTTCTAAATCAGAAATCTGCTTCTCATAATCCTTTACTCGTTTACTACTGCTATTATAATTATTTTCACAAATTGCTTTTTTATTTGTTTTCTCTTGAAACTTTTTGTATGCATCTTGAATTTCATAAAAAGCTAATTCATTATTTATTTGAAGGAGATCTACTTTTAACTTTTGAATATCCGAGATTTCTGAATTATGTTTGATAATTGCTTGGTTAATTTTTTCAATATCATGCTCTGCTTGACTTAATTCTTGAGAAAAGCTTATATTAGGTAACTCAACTATATTATATGGATTATCAATCTTCTTATCGATTATTGAGTTAATTTCGTTAAATTTAGCATTCAAAGCATTAATACTATTTTGATAAGACTGAATTAATATTGGATCTATCTGTTCATAACCAGAAAAATCTTGATTAATCTCATCAATTTTTTTACCTCTCAATGCGGATTGGTGTTCTTCGACTGCTCTTGATAGTAGTTTAGTTATGCCATTCGTGAGTTCAACTTTAACATCTTCTGATACTGATTGAGTACAGAAAGGACATTTTTTTTGATGTTCATCTTCAAAGAAATCTTTAACTTCTCTCAAATGACGTTCACCTTTTGTGGAATCAGATAATAATGTCAGTAAATACTTATCCCTAGAATTCAACTCAGGTTCTTCGATTTTTTCAGACAATAAAGTTGATAATTCATTGCTATCAAAATTAATATCAGGTAAAGATAGTTCATTATTTATAGTAACTGCGGAATCTCTTATTGAAAAATATCTAGCTTTTTTATTGTTGAATTCAACCTCTAACTCATTTTTATCTAAGATTGGTTGTAAATCAACAAAATTTTGAAAGGTATTATTATGAACGGGAGATGCAGCTCGATTTCCTTTTATCTCCCTATCTCTTTCGGCCCAGTTGCCTACTCCTTTCAAAGAATCTGTCATTTCCTTTTTCCAAAAGTCTGGAGATTTTTCATTTTTTTCATCTAAATATTCTTCATATTCAGCATAATAATCTTGAGATTCAATTTGTGATTCTGGTAACTGCGTTCTTAATCTATCCAGTTCCTCATCGATATCAACCTGTTCACCTAAAATTACAATTGTATCTAACCCTTCTTGAGCAATTTTGACTTTCTGATCAACATAGTGTTCATTGAAAACAAATATCGATTTTCGTTCAGTATCACTAAGTACAATATTATTATTATTTTTATCAATAAATGATACTCTATCTGTTCCAAACTCTCCATTTTTTAATTGATTTATTCCTCGAGCAATGGTACTTTTCCCTGAACCATTCCTTCCAAACAATAAACTTGCCCTATCGTTTTGTACTGGATTTGTTCCCTCAAAATTTCCTTCAAAGAGTTCTAATTTTGTTTCATCTTCAAAAATACCTGATTTTATATTAATTCCTTTAATTTTTTCAAACATTTTTTCTTTAGACCCCTCTCCCCTAAAACTCTCCCACACTATCTGGTTCATCACTAAATAAAGTCACATGTCCCATCTTGCGGTTGTGCTTCGCTTCTATTTTACCATACATGTGGAGGTGGGCGCTTGGATTTTCTGTGACATATTTTTCAGCAGCTTCGCCATGCTGGCCGAGGACATTGAGCATGACGGCTGGAGCATGCAGTTTGATAGCTGGCAATGGTGCCCCCAGAACACCCAGAATATGGGCATCAAACTGGGAGAAGTCGCAAGCTTCAATAGAGTAGTGCCCAGAGTTGTGTGGTCGTGGGGCAATCTCGTTGACAATGATATCATCAGCTGTCGCAAACATTTCCACGCAAAGGGTTCCAGACAAGTTGAGTTGCTCAGCGATTCTCACTGCCATAGCTTTGGCTTTCTCGGCTAAACTTTCAGAAATGCGAGCAGGCACAATAGTTTTTGAAAGGATATTGTTTCGGTGGATATTTTCCTGAACTGGGAAAACCGTCACGTCCTTGCCATTTCCTGATACAATGACAGAAATTTCAAGGTCAAAATTGACAAATTCTTCCAAAACACAGTCTGCTGAATCGGCTAGTGCATTGGCTTCTTCCAAGTCTTCTGCCGAGCGAATGACCTTTTGTCCATGGCCATCATAACCACCTGTTGCCGTCTTGAGGACATAGTTTTTCGACAGGTCGATATCTGCCAAGTCTTGGCTAGAAGTCACAACCTTGTAAGGTGCTACAGTGACTTGAGCCTTGTTTGAGAGGAAGTCTTTCTCAAAGATCCGGTTTTGGGAGATGCGAAGCAGGTCGGTCCCTTGAGGGAGTTGCCCATCCTTGATAACAGCATCAAGACCGTCAGCATCTACATTCTCAAATTCATAAGTCAGGACATCGCAACGCTCAGCTAGCTGACGAAGGGCATCCACATCGTTATAAGGCGCCACAATGATTTCCGCCACACGAGAGGCTGGGCAATCCGCAGCAGGATCCAGCGCAATGACCTTGTGCCCCATATAGATAGTTGAAATCGCCATCATCTGACCCAGCTGACCGCCACCGATAATTCCGATTGTTTTAGATGAGCTCATTGGTAGACTCCTCTGCGATTTTTCCTTGTTCTTCTGCAAAATCTGCCAAAGCTGTCGCGATAGCTTGATCCTCTACTGAAAGAAGACGGAGGGCGAAGAGAGCCGCATTTGTCGCACCAGCTTCACCGATAGCCATTGTCGCAACAGGTACGCCACCCGGCATCTGAACGATAGAATAGAGTGAATCCACTCCACTAAGAGCACGAGATTTGACTGGCACACCAATGACTGGAAGGGTTGTTTTAGCAGCGACCATACCTGGCAAATGGGCTGCACCTCCAGCACCTGCGATGATAACCTTGATGCCACGACTACGAGCTTCTTCGGCATGTTGGAACATGAGGTCTGGTGTACGGTGGGCAGAGACAACTTTCTTTTCGTAGGCTACACCGAAGCGGTCTAAGACTTCTGCTGTTTTTTGCATGGTTGCCCAATCGGATTTTGAGCCCATGATAATGGAAATTACGGGTTTCATTTCTTCTCCTTTTTCCTGTTTTTCAACAATCACCTTAGGTTGTGAGGGACGGCAGCAGCCATCAAAGGTGTCTCATGCCTAAATTGGAAGCCCAAGGTCTTCCAATTTCCCTGAACGGCGGCGATTGTTCTATATTAGCTCGCTAACGCTCGCAAACCATACGGTCATTAACGTATTTTGTGAATTTTTATTTTTCTTTTTGATAATCGTCTAATGTAGTGCGGACGTAAGCGACCGCCTAGGGCGTTCCATTACTAAAACTGGAGCCTAGGTCTCCAGTTTTCCGCTCCTAGTAGCAAAGCTACTAGGAGTTCCACTACTGCGACGATTATTCTATTTTGGCTCGCTTTCGCTCGCCATAACAAAGTTAGTATCTGTTAATCTTTTATCGCCTTGCTTCCGATATCTGTTCGGTAGAAGAGGCCTTCTGTTTTTTGTTGGGTGAGTTCTTGGTAGATGGTATCTTGAGCCTCTTTGACGGTATCTGCTGTGTTAACGAGCATATAGACACGTCCACCGTTTGATAGCAGTGCTCTGCTATTTGCCGCAAACTTAGCACCTGCATAGTAGGTGATAATGCCGCCATTGGTTTTTGCTGGCAATGCAACACCCTTTTCATATTCTAGCGGGTAACCCTTGGATGCGACAACCACACCCAGAGTCACACCCTTATCCGTCCAGGTGATGTTTGGCTCCTTGCTATCCAGAATATCTGTAATATTTTGTGCAAAGTCAGATGTCAAACGAGGCAAGATAATCTGTGTTTCAGGATCTCCAAAGCGAGCATTGAACTCGATGACTTTAGGACCTTCTGCTGTCAGGATAAGCCCTGCGTAGAGGATGCCAAGATACGGACGGCCTTCTTTGATCATCCCTTCAAGAACTGGCTTGACAATAGTCTCAACCGCTGTGTCAACTACACTCTGTGGCAAGTGTGGAACTGGCGCATAGGCACCCATACCACCCGTGTTAGGCCCTTTGTCACCATCATAGGCACGTTTGTGGTCTTGCGCTGTCGGCATGATATAGAACTTGTCGCCATTGACAAAGACAAAGAGTGAAAATTCCTCTCCTTCAAGGAATTCCTCAATAACTACACGCGCACCTGAGTCACCAAATTTATTGTCCAAAAGCATCTCGTGAGCTGCTTCGACCGCTTGCTCGACTGTCTCCGCAACGACGACACCTTTCCCAAGCGCCAAGCCATCCGCCTTGACCACGATAGGCGCACCCTGTTTTTCGATATAGACCTTGGCTTCCTCAAAATCCGAGAATGTGCCATAGGCTGCTGTCGGAACGCCATATTTGACCATGATTTCCTTGGCAAAATCCTTGGACCACTCCAGCTCCGCTGCCAATCTTGTCGGACCAAAGGCTTTGAGACCCGCTGCATGGAAATCATCCACGATACCAGCAGCAAGGGCGTCATCTGGCCCGATAAAGGTCCAAGCAATATAGTTGGTTTTTGCAAACTCAATCAATTTAGAATGTTCGGAAATGGAGATATTTACCAACTCCAAACCATCCAGAGTCATCCCATCATTCCCAGGAGCTACAAATACTTTTTCAACGTCTTTTGACTCAAGTAACTTCTTAGCAATCGCATGTTCACGACCACCTGAACCTACAACTAACAGCTTCATCTCACAACCTCTTTTGCGAATTATTTAATAACATTATACCATAAACGTTCGTTTTAATCTTGTTTCACTTCGCATTTTTACGCAAAAAAGGAAAGAAACTGTTTTCTTCCCTTTAACGTTCTTAATGTCTAAAATGTCTCACGCCTGTGAAGACCATGGTCAAGCCATATTTGTCAGCGGCTTCGATCGATTCTTGGTCACGGACGGACCCACCTGGCTGGATGATAGCCTTAATACCTGCTTTGGCGATTTCTTCCACATTATCCGCAAATGGGAAGAAGGCATCAGAAGCAAGCACAGCGTCGTCAAGACGGTCTTTAGCTTGGTCAATGGCAATACGGACTGAAGCCACACGGTTAGTTTGACCTGGACCAACACCAAGTGTCATGTGGTCGTTGGTCACGATAATTCCGTTTGATTTGACGTATTTAATAGCTTTCCAAGCAAACTCAAGAGCTGTCGCTTCTGTCTCAGTTGGCTGGCGTTTGGTCACCACTTGCCAGTCAGCTGGGCTTTCTTTGACCACGTCTTGGTTTTGCACCAGAAGTCCACCAACTACACCTGTGTATTCTGCTTCCACTTCACTGGCCTCTTGAGCATCAAATGGCAAGGCAAGGATACGCAAGTTTTTCTTTTTGTTGGTCAAAATGGCTAGCGCTTCATCCGTATAGCTTGGTGCAATGATGATTTCAAGGAAAACGCCGTGCATCTTCTCAGCTGTCGCAGCATCCACCTCACGGTTGAGAACGACAATCCCACCAAAGATAGACACTGGGTCAGACTCATAAGCGTAGTCCCAAGCAGTCTCGATGTCATCAGCTTGACCAATCCCACATGGGTTCATGTGTTTGAGAGCTACAACCGTTGGGCGTTCTTTGAAATCGCGAATAATACGAATGGCAGCGTCAGCATCGCGGATATTGTTAAATGACAATTCTTTCCCGTTGAGCTGTTTCGCTGAAGCAATCGAATAGTCTGTTGGCAAAGCTTTTTGGTAGAAATCCGCATCTTGTTGAGGATTCTCACCGTAACGCATAGCTTGTTTGAGGTCATAGGTCAAAGTCAGCTTTTCAGGTTTGCTTTCCCCCACTTGAGCTGTGAAATACTCTGCAATCAAGGCGTCATAAGCCGCTGTATGACGGAAAACCTTGGCTGCCAAACGTTGACGCGTTTCGTAACTTGTTTCTCCATTTGCTGCCAATTCGTCAAGAACCACAGCGTAGTCAGCTGGATCTACCACAACCGTTACGCTGGCATGATTTTTCGCTGCTGAGCGAAGCATAGATGGCCCACCGATATCGATCTTCTCCACCGCATCAGCATAAGTCACGTCTGGTTTGAGGATGGTTTCCTTAAATGGGTAAAGGTTTACCACAACAAGGTCGATGAGTTCAATCTGATTATCCTTAGCCGCTTCTAAATGGCTATCTAAGTCGCGACGAGCAAGGAGCCCACCGTGGATATTTGGATGAAGGGTCTTAACACGGCCATCCATCATCTCTGGGAAGCCCGTCACATCATCGATCGCAATAGTCTCCACCCCAGCATTGTCAAGGGCAACCTTTGTCCCACCTGTCGAGATAATATCCCAACCAAGTTTTTTGAGTTCTTGGGCAAATTCAACAATGCCCGCTTTATCTGAGACGCTGATTAAGGCGCGTTTAGTCATGTTAGTTATCTTCCTTTTCTAATATCATATACTTCACTTCGTATAAAATATCTGTTAAATACACTTCTTTTGAAGCCTTTCCAAATACAGGATATTTAATAATTTTTTTAATCCCACTATCTATAAGTTTGATTAAAATTACCATTATAGCTACAATAATAATTATATTTCCAAACGTTTCGCCAGAAATGTTTGTTTTATCTTCAACGAATAATCTATTTAAAGCCAGAGTAATAGTTGCTGTTACCAAAACTTTCCCAATAGTACCTATAGCTTTAACTATATTTTCATATTTTTGTAGCTGACTATTTCTTTTCTCGCTTAAATCATTAACCAACATATCAGCGACTTCTTTAGCATTATCTCCGTAAAGATATTTCAATCTATACTTGACTTTATCACATAATTTGGTAAATTTACTAGGCACCCCAACTGAAACTTCATCAAATTTTATAGTATAAAATAAAACTAATACTGTAAAAATTATGGTAAGAAAAATAAGAATATTCCTCAAACAAACAAATTTAGGGAAAAATTGGAATACAATTGCAGCTCCTATGATAAACAGTATCCATAAGATAAAGTATATCATCAACCTTTGTCTCTCTTTCCGTATTTCAGGATAAAATTGTTTTTCATATTCATTAAAGGATGCTTCAAATTCTTTTATATTTTTCAACAAATCATCAACTACTTTATTCATAAAATTCTCTTATTTATCCTTTCCACTCCCAAACTATCCAGCACCTCTGGATACAACTTATACTCTGCTTCATGAATCCGTTCTTCAAAACTGTCAATGGTATCATCAGCTAACCGTGGCACACGGACTTGTTTGATAACCTTGCCTGTATCCACACCTGAATCCACCCAGTGAATGGTCACGCCGCTCTCAGCAACGTCAGCATTCCAAGCATCCTCAATCCCATGAGCTCCTGGAAATTCTGGCAAGTAGGCTGGATGAATGTTGATAATCCGACCTTCATAAGCCGCCAATAAGGTTGGCCCAACGATTTTCATGTAGCCTGCTAGGCAAATCAAGTCAATCTGGTGTTCTTCCAAGAGTTCGACAATAGCTGCTTCGTAGTCTGCCTTGCTTTCAAACTCCTTGAGTTCAAAAGCATAGGACAGAACGCCGAGCTGCTCTGCACGCTCAAGCACATAGGCGTCACGATGGTCTGAAAAGACAAACTCTACTGGAAATTCTTCGGCAATCACCTGAAAATTTGAGCCATTACCAGAGGCAAAAACCGCTATTTTTTTCATTTGATGATGACACTTTCGTTTTCTTTCTTGACGATACGACCAATTTCATAGACTGGTTCATCCAACAACTCCTTGACACGAATTACATTTTCAGGGCTAACTGCTAGCATAAGTCCCACACCCATATTGAAGATTTCAAACATTTCTTCGTGTTTAATCTGACCGTATTTTTCAAGGGCTTTGAAAATTGGAAGCACTGGAACTTTGCTTTCATCAATCTCAGCAGCCAAGTCAGCTGCAAACATACGAGGGACATTCTCAATAAAGCCACCACCTGTGATGTGGGCAATGCCGTTGACCAACCCTTCCTTGATGAGTGGTAAGACAGCCTTGACATAGATACGAGTCGGCTCAAGAAGAACTTCCTTGAGTTGCTTGCCTTCCAATTCTGGCAAGATTTCCTCACCTGTGTAATCCGCAAAGACACGACGGACGAGAGAGTAACCATTGGAATGAATCCCACTTGAAGCAAGTCCGAGAAGAACATCTCCTTCTGCCACCTTTGAACCGTCAATGATTTGAGATTTTTCAGCCACACCAACCGCAAAACCAGCCAAGTCATAGTCATCTTCGCCGTACATGCCAGGCATTTCAGCCGTTTCCCCACCAATGAGGGCAGCACCTGCCTGCACACAACCTTCTGCCACACCAGCGACAACTTGTTCTAGCTTAGCTGGTTCATTCTTCCCTGTCGCTACGTAGTCAAGGAAATAGAGGGGCTCCGCACCCGCAGCGATGATATCATTGACACACATGGCTACACAGTCCTGACCGATGGTATCGTGCTTGTCGTACTTGATAGCCAGCATGAGCTTGGTTCCGACACCATCAGTTCCTGAAATCAAGACGGGTTCTTTGACACCTGTTTTTGAAAGGTCAAACATACCACCAAAGCCACCCAGAGCTCCCATGACACCTGCACGCTCCGTACGAGCCACGTGCTTTTTAATCCGTTCAACAACTTCATAACCCGCTTCAACATCCACACCAGATTGAGCGTACGCATTTTTATTTGCCATTTTATTTTTCCTTTTCTTTTTTTGGGGGAAAGATTGCGACGTATTTCTAGATAAACAATTATTTTATCTAAAAATACTAGTCAGGGCTCTAGCTTTGATCCTATAGGACAAAGCGTCTACTGACAAATACTTTAGCTTTTAGTCAGTAGTGAGACGTGAAGCATAAGCATTCTTATTTGTCATTCTATCTCCTCTTCCTTTCCTTTAATGGAGAATCTATTGTCTATTTGTAAAAACTGGTCTTTTCTTCCAAACTTCTACGATAGTCTTCCTCATAGTCGTAGAGAGGTGTTGGGTAGTCACCGTCAAAGTAAGCGACACAGAGACCACCATTTGGCGCATCTGTTTCAATACCAATTGAATCAATCAACCCCTCAACAGAAAGATAAGTCAGACTGTCCGCACCAATGATTTGGCGAGTTTCTTCGACCGTATGATTAGCCGCAATCAGCTCCTGACGTGTCTGGATATCAATCCCGTAGAAACATGGATAAGCTAGCGCTGGACTACCAATGGCAACGTGAACCTCAGTCGCACCCGCTTCTTTCAAGAGTTGAACGATCCGACGAGAGGTTGTTCCACGTACAATAGAGTCATCAATCATAACCACACGCTTGCCTTTTACAACGCCTGAAACAGCAGAGAGTTTCATCCGCACCCCTTGCTCCCGCAATTCTTGAGTCGGTTGGATAAAGGTACGTTGGGTGTATTGGTTCTTGATGAGCCCCATTTCATTTGGTAGCCCGGACTCTTCCGCAAATCCCATAGCCGCGCTGAGGGAAGAATTGGGCACACCGACCACGATATCCGCCTCATGCTTGAATTCACGCGCCAATTGGGCACCCATACGTTTACGAGCCGTATGGACATTGACACCATGAATGTTAGAATCAGGGCGGGCAAAATAGATATACTCCATAGAACAAATCGCCAACTGAGTATCATCTGTATAGTTGTCATACTGGATACCCTTGTCATCAATAATCACAATCTCACCTGGCTTCAAATCACGAATCCATTCAGCACCAATGACCTCAAAAGCACAAGTTTCAGAGGAAACAACCACCGCTCCGTTGGCCATTTTCCCGATAGAAAGCGGACGGAAACCATTGGGATCAAGAGCCGCAATCAACTTGTCTTCAAACAGCAAGATATAGGCAAAACCACCTTTAACTAGACTGAGCGCCTCCTTGATTTTGCCCATTAGATTAGGATTATGACTGCGACGAATGAGGTGAGCCAAGATTTCCGAGTCCGAAGTCGCGCTGAAAATCGCTCCTCTATCTTCCAATTCTTTCTTGAGAGAGGCCGCATTGGTCAGATTTCCATTATGAGCCAACCCAAACTGCATATCGTGAAAACGGAAGAGGAAGGGCTGGATGTTATCTACAGAAGCTTCGCCAGCAGTCGCATAACGCACATGCCCAATCGCACCAGTTCCTGTCAATTTATCTAAGTTAGCAGGATTTCTGAAGACTTCTGATAGAAGACCCATATCGCGATGTCGCTTTAGTTTCCCTTGATCATTGGAGAGGATTCCTGCCCCCTCCTGACCACGGTGTTGAAGACTGTGGAGACCAAAATAGGTCAATTTAGCAGCATCTGGATGTCCCCAGATACCGAAAACACCGCATTCTTCATTAAGAGATTTTACTTCGTATGTCATTTTTTATACCTAATTTTTATTTGTGTAGCACCAAGAGCTAAATCTACATGATTTTTACATTACTGCCACTATCTATTAGAAAATCTGTAAGTCTTATTTTCCAGTAAAGTATTTAACCGCTGACGCGAACAGGTGCTGGTCTTTATTTCCTGGGATGTTTTGGAAGAGACCGTCTTCATAACGTTCTGAGTGCCCCATCTTACCGATGATTTGGCCGTTCTTGCTGGTAATTCCTTCGATAGCATGGACAGAACCATTTGGATTGTACTTAGAGTCCATACTTGGTTTGCCGTCAAAGTCAACGTATTGGCTAAAGATTTGACCATTGTCACGGAGCTCCGCAAATTCTTCAGCCGTCACGACAAACTTCCCTTCACCGTGTGAAACAGGAATAGCGTGGATATCGCCTACTTGCACACCAGCTAACCATGGTGAGTTGGTATTGGCAATACGGGTTTCCACCATCTTGGCCACGTGTTGGTTGGCATCATTGTAGAAGAGGGTTGGGCTAGTACTGTTAGCATCCTCGAAATTCCCGTATGGAAGAAGACCTGATTTGACCAAAGCCTGGAATCCATTACAGATACCGATAATCAAGCCACCACGCGCGATAAAGCTATCAATAGCCACACGGACTTTTTCATTGAGCAGAATATTGACAATGAACTTGGCTGAACCATCTGGTTCATCCGCAGCTGAGAATCCACCGGCAAAGAAGAGAATGTTAGCCTTGCCGATGTTGTCAACCATAGTTTCAACTGACTTGACAATAGCCTCTTCATTCAAGGTCACAAATGGCATCAAGTTGACCTCTGCGCCTTCTTTTTCAAATGCCTTAGCTGAATCATACTCTGAGTTTGTTCCTGGGAAGACTGGGATATAGACCACAGGTTTTTCAACCTTTTCTTTTGCTTTAATCACAACATCTGATACCACAGCTGGTACTTCAGCTAGTTCTTTGGCTTGGGCAAACTCTGTTGGGTAAACTTTTTCCAGTTTTCCTTGGAAGGCACTGTCAAGCTTGTGTCCATCTAGCTTCACACCGTTGACAAGGAGTGTAAAGTCTGCACTTGTTTGACCGATTTTCTCTACTCCAGTGATTTCTTCAGGAGAGGTAAAGACAAATCCGCCCAATTGTGCTGTCAAAGAACTTTCAAGTTCAGGCAAGGTTACCTCTGCACCAATATGATTTCCAAAAGTAGCAAGAGCCAAACTTTCAACCACACCACCGTATTTGACAGCTGATGCAGATGTCACTTTATGAGCCTTTTGAAGGGCTTCAAACTGAGCAAAATTTGACTTAATCAAGTCAAAATCAATCTCTGCAGCAAGAGCTTGACCTGGGATGTAGTAGATGTTTTCCCCAGCAGTCTTGAACTCAGGAGAAAGTACCTTCCGGCTATCTGCCGTCGTCACCCCAAAAGCGACCAAGGTTGGCGGTACTGTCAATTCTTCAAAAGTACCAGACATGGAGTCCTTACCACCGATAGATGGCAAACCAAGCTGAATTTGTGCCTCGATAGAGCCTAGGAGAGCTGCTACTGGCTGACCAAAACGCTCAGCTTGTTTGTCCATGCGCTCGAAGTACTCTTGGTAAGAGAAGCGAGCCTTAGACCAGTTGGCACCAGCAGCAACCAAACGAGCAGTTGCTTCAATAACCGCATAAGCAGCACCGTGGTATGGAGACCATTCTGCAATATAAGGATTAAACCCTTGAGCCATGACAGACGCAGTATGAGTCACACCGTGTTGGACTGGCAATTTCTGTACAGATGCCTCAGTTGGTGTGAGTTGGTAGCGACCACCAAGTGGGTGATTAACCGTTGAACGACCGACCGAACAGTCAAAGATGGTCTGCAAGCCTTTTTGACTCGCATGGTTGAGGTCAGATAGAACCGCAAGGGTATCTGCTTCCAGTGTGTCAGCGCTTGTTGTACGCTCTTCTGGGAGTTTGACATCCTTGTCCACAACCTTTGCATCGACAACGACACGTACACCATTGGTATCAAGGAAACGACGCTCCAAGTCCACAATTGTCTCACCATTCCAGTGCATAACCAGATTTGGTTTTTCAGTGACTGTCGCAACCACAACAGCGTCAATATTCTCTTTGTTACATTCTTCAACAAAGGCATCTACGTCTTCAAGACGCACCACAACCGCCATCCGTTCTTGTGATTCAGAGATGGCAATTTCGGTACCATTCAAGCCCTGGTATTTAAGAGGCACCTTGTTAAGATCAATTTCAAGACCGTCTGCTAATTCACCGATAGCCACACAGACACCACCAGCACCAAAGTCATTAGATTTCTTGATAACACGAGTGACATTGCCATTACGAAAAAGGCGTTGAATCTTGCGTTCTTCGATAGCATTCCCTTTTTGAATCTCAGCACCAGCAGTCTCTACAGACTCAACCGTTTGAATTTTAGAAGAACCCGTCGCACCACCGACACCGTCACGCCCAGTCTTACCACCGAGGAGGATAATGACATCGCCCGCTTCCGGTTTTTCACGGACAACATTGCCCTTGGGAGCCGCACCAACAACGGCACCAAGTTCCATACGCTTAGCAACGAAACCTGGGTGGAAATATTCACGAACGTAGGTTGTTGCAAGCCCAATCTGGTTACCGTATGAAGAATAACCATGAGCCGCTGTTTTAGAAATGACTTGTTGTGGCAGTTTCCCAGCGCGAGTTTCTGAAATCGGTGCTGTAATATCACCAGCACCTGAGATCCGCATGGCTTGGTAAACATATGAACGTCCTGACAATGGGTCACGAATGGCTCCACCAATACAGGTAGCAGCCCCACCAAATGGCTCAATTTCCGTTGGGTGGTTGTGAGTTTCATTCTTGAACATTAGGAGCCATGGCTCTTTCACACCATCAACATCCACTTCGATTTCTACTGAGCAAGCATTGATTTCGTCTGACACTTCCATGTCGTCTAAACGTCCATTAGCACGCTCATAACGACCAAAAATAGTCGCCATATCCATCAAGGTTTGAGGTTTTTCAGAACGCCCCAACTCCTCACGCATGGCAATATACTTGTCATAGGTTGACTGCAATTGTTTTTGGAATTTAGAAGCTGAAAAGTCGATGTGTTTCAACTCTGTCTCAAAAGTCGTATGACGGCAGTGGTCAGACCAGTAAGTGTCCAAAACCTTGAGTTCTGTTTCCGTCGGCACGCGCCCGATTGACTTAAAGTAGTCTTGAATAAAGAGCAAATCATCCACTTCCATGGCCATCCCTTGTTTAGCCTTGTAGCGAGCAAAGTCTTCTGCTGTATAGCTTTCAAAGAAAGTCAATTTGGGAATAGTCTTGTCTGACGCAGAAAATTCCTGCTTGGCAATCCCTGTCGTGATATCCTTGAAACGAGAATCAACTGGATTAAGCAAGTAGTTTTTGACCGCTTCTAACTCAGTCGCATCAATATCTTTATTGACCAAATAAAGTTGGGCTGTATTAACTGTCACATCACTCGAACTTCCCAGCAAAAGCAAGGCTTCCTGTGAAGAAGCTGCACGTTGGTCAAATTGCCCAGGTAGGCTTTCAATAGCAAAGAAAGCATAGTTAGCCAGATCCGCCTGTACAGCAACTTCGTCCCAGACGTGGTCTGTCACCTGCTCAGAGAAGATGTGTTTCTCTGCAGGTGCAAACAAGTCCTCTGCCAAATCAAATACATCATAAACTTGCACAATGCGAATACTTTTCAAAGTTGACAGTCCCAAGTTATGCTGGAGTTCTCTCACCAAACTCTCTGACTTAACCTGAAAATCAGCCTTTTTTTCAACAAAAATACGTTTATCCATCAATCCTTATTCCTTTATTTCAGCTCTTGCAATGTTCCCAAACAGCCTTGAGGTTGTTATTTCAATTTCTGCAACTTTTCCCAGACAATCTCGTAAACATCTGTTAGTTCTCCCAATCCTCTACGGAAAACATCCTTATCCATGTGGTTGCCATCCGCATCCCACAAGCGACAGTTATCTGGTGAAAATTCATCTGCTAAGATAATCTTGCCATCCTTGTCAAAACCGAACTCTAGCTTAAAGTCAATCAACTTAAGCCCAATCTCAGCAAACCAGACCTTCAAGAGTTCATTGATTCGACGAGTTTCTTCCTTCAAGTAAGCGATTTGCTGGTCATCCGCAATCTGTAGGAATTTCACATGCTCGTCATTGATGAATGGATCATCCAAGTCATCATTTTTGTAATAAAACTCGACAATCGGAGTCTCCAAGGCGATTCCCTCATCCACACCAAAACGTTTTGAAAAGGAACCAGCAGTATAGTTGCGAAGCACGACTTCCAAAGGAATAATCTCAACCTTTTTATTGAGTTGTTCCGTATCTGAAAGTTTCTCCACAAAGTGAGTTGCCACACCAGCCGCATTTAATTTCTCAAAAATAAAAGATGAAATCTGATTATTCAATACTCCCTTGCCCGCAATCTGCTCCTTCTTAACACCATTGAAAGCAGTCGCCTGATCCTTGTAAGTTGAAATAATAAGATTTTCATCCTCAGTTGTATAGATATCTTTAGCTTTTCCCGAATAGATCAATTGTTTTGACATTTTAAAGTTCGCCTTTCGTATTACTTGAGCACATTCTACCATAAAAAACCTAAAATTACAAGAATTTAACCGAATAAATAACGTAGTAACCTCAAAAATCATAAAGAAAAAACTGCAAGAAGAATCTTTCTCACAGTTTTAAAATCATTTAACTCTAAAAACACGAACATTACTCTTTGTTCAAAAATTGATCCAAATAATAACGTAGGTAACTTTTCTTGCCCGTAATCATCTGCAAGCGACCTTCCACCCCGTACCGAAGTTTTTCAGCCTGCTCCGAAGTTAGATTAGTCTCCGCCTCGATTTTAAAGAAATTCCCTTTCTCGGTCTTAGTAGCTGTCGCATCAATACTTGTAATAGTAGAATCTAGGAAAAGTTGATTCTTAGCATCATGAGTCGTCGTATAGCGAACAGAATCACCGACCTTGATCCTTGCTACATCCTTTGAACTAAGATAGGCTGTGAGTTTAGCTTTCCCTTCTTTCTCCAAAGACGGATAGAGTTGGGCTAGTAGGGCACCTTCTGCTACCATGGTAGAATCACTGGTCTCAGGATTAAGATGAAGCACCCCATCCTCACTTGCCATAATTTTCCCCTTGTCTAAAAGATTTCCCTGAACTTTCTTACCTGACTCTGCCTCCAAGATTTTCTGGTCTAGAAGGGTCAATTCCTGACCAACCTTTGCTAAGTGTTGGGATTTAAGGGACTCCAATTGACTGCTTAAGCCTGACGCATAGGCTTGCTGGGTACCTGAACCCGCATACTGAACACGGTAAGTAGCAAGACTGGATTCTAACTGAGAAAGCTGTGCTTCAACCTGCGCAACTGCCTGGGATTTAGCTTGCGGATTTTCCTCACCCTGAGACTTATAAGACTGGTAGAGAGAGTAGGCTAGATTCTGACTGGCCAAGGAAGCACCTGTTTCCATAGCTGACTTAGCTGTCTGGTAATCGCGAATTTTAGCCTCTGTTTGGCTGATGAGGTTGCCGATTTCGGCTTGGGTTTGGCTAGCTGCTGCATTCTGGGACGCGATGGTCTCATTTTGTTGCGATGTACTAGCCCTAAGACTACCTGCTTGGCTGAGGTAGTCGCGAAAGGTGGCTTGGTAGCCAAATTTATCCTCCTCTGGAAAGTGGTTTTCCCCTTCTTGCAGGCTCTTTTGCAAATGCTCCAATTGCTTTTTTTGATCCTTGAGCATGTCCAACTGACTAGCATAGGCTTCCGCTTGGACACCCTCTGCCCCTTCTTGATATTGAACCAACAGTTCTCCCTTTTTAACCAGCTTATTTTCTTCCAAATGATTGACAAGAATACGATTGTTGCTAGTTGACTGGATATTTGCAAGGATACGACTAGGCTCGACAGTAGCTCTAGTAGACAAACTCATCTCCTTCTCTGCAACAGTTGCAAAGCCAAGTAAAAACACAAGCAGAAGGGACATGGGTACAATCACCCGACTGGAAAAATTATGGTAACGACGATTATAAAACTCCGCACTTTCTAAAAATTCTGGTTTCATCCTCTCCTCTTTCTAGCTATTGACCAAATGGGCGTAAAATCCACCCTGTACAAGCAAATCAGCATGCTTTCCTTCTTCAACAATCTTGCCCTGATCCAAGACAACAACCTTCTCTGTCCGCTCTGCAATGGTCAAGCGGTGGGCAATGAAAATCAAGGTCTTGTCTAAAGCCATCAGATTATCGACAATTCGCTTCTCTGTCAGAATATCCAAACTGCTGGTCGCCTCATCCAAAATCAAGACCGGCGCATCTGTCAAGAGAGCACGCGCCAGAGCTATTCTCTGACGTTGACCACCTGAAATCCCTGCCCCATCCGAAGTCAATTCTGTCTGGTAATTCAGTGGCATACGCTCAATGTCCTCCCGAATCTCTGCCAATTCGACCGCCCGTAAGATATCCTCTTGAGTCGTCCCCTCCTTGGCTCCCAAAAGAAGATTCTCCAAAATCGTCCCGTTAAAGACATAGGGCTGTTGAGGCAGATAATTGATATACTGACGCAGAGCCTTTTTATCAATCTGATTGAGATTGACACCACCCAGACTAATCTCCCCTTGACTTGGGTCGTAAAAATTAACCATCATCTTGGCCAAGGTCGTCTTACCTGACCCTGAAATCCCCACAAAAGCCACCTTAGAACCTTGGGGAATGGCCAAATTGATATCCGACAAGACGTCTCGACCATAGCCATACTTGTAGGAAACCTGCTTGAAAGTCATCTCTCCCTTCATCAAGCTCAAATCCTCAACTGTTTTCTTCTCCTCAAACTCAGAAGCTACCAGATAAACCTCATTCAGACGGTTATTGGCAACCTGCGCTGTCTGAAGCTTAGTTTGCAGATTGATGATATTTTCCAAAGGATTGGTAAAGTAAACCAGCAAGGTATTATAGGTAATCAACTGCCCCAAACTCATCTTACCATCCATGACCAGAACAGCCCCCATCCAGAGAATGCCGACATTGAGCAAGAGATGGGCAACTTTTTTCAGAGCCTTTTGCTGACTCTCTGCCCGACTATAGGTAAAGGATTTTTTCAGATAATCTACAAATTCCTTGTCAATCTTTTGATAGCGTTGACTTTCACTGGTCAAAGACTTGATAGTCTCAATACCGTTGATGTCCTCAATGATAGAAGAAGACAGAACCGCATTGGCTTCCATGGTATCCCGATTCATCTTTTCAAACGGCTTCATAAAAGCAAAGATAATCACTGTATAGATAGGAAGTGCCAATAAGGTCATGAAAAAGAGATTGGTATTTTGTGAAAATAAAACAAGGGAAATAATGACAACCGTTGACACATCTAGGAAAATCGAAAGAATGGTCGAAGCCAGCGCATCGATGATACTATTAGCATCCGTGAAACGAGACACGATTTCCCCTGTCCGACGTGTTGCAAAAAAGGACATAGGCAGGTGAAAAACATGCTTAATATAGGACAAAATCACATCAATAGACAAGCGTTGCCCCAAAACAAGTAAGAGATACTCCTGAGCGTAAGACAAAATCTGCTGAAGAATATAGACGATGACCAGCCCAATAGAAATAATCCCCAGCGTCGAACGCATCTGATCTGGCACATAGGTATCAATGATAGACTGCAGATAATAAGAACCCACAATGTTAATCAAGGTTACCAAGAGTGTTGCCAAAACGATATTGGCAATCAAGCCACGCTGCTTCACTAATATAGGGATAAAAGAGAGCAGACCATTCTTTTGATCCTTATGAGGCTTGTAGTCTGGACTAGGTGCCATAAAAAGAGTCACTCCTGTCCATTCTTCCGCAAAACGCTCACGTGGCAGTTTGGCCAATTTCACCCCAGGATCTGGATCGGCAATATGAATGCTATCCTTATCCTGCCCAGTCACCACATAGTAGTGGAGCAATTTTCCTTCCTTAAGCACATGGGCAACAAAAGGAAAAGTCAAATCTGGCAAGTCAAAAAGCGTCATATCCGCCTTAATTGCTCGCGTCTCAAAACCAATCTCCTCTGCCACCTTGACCAAGCCCAAAGCCGTAGTCCCATCCATGGTCGTCTTGGCCAATTCTCGCAAGTGAGCCAAAGAATAATAGCTACCGTAGTAGCCAAAAACCATGGCTAATGAAGCTACACCGCAGTCCATCTGATCCACCTGCGGACGATAGTGACGTTTCCCAAATTTCATATTCATCTCCTTTTCCTAATACTCAATGAAAATCANNTGTTTTGAGGTTGTAGATAGGACTGACGAAGTCAGTCACATATATACGGCAAGGCGACGTTGACGTGGTTTGAATTTGATTTTCGAAGAGTATAAACTCATCTGATAACAACTATCTTACCCCAATCCTCAAACAAAAACTGGACTTCCTTCCCAAATGCGCCTATCTCCCTCCCAAATGCACTTTTGGGATAAAAAAATAGGCAGAACAAACGTCCTACCTAAAATATATATTTATTTCTTTTTCTTCCTAATTCTTTTGTCAATCATATATAAAACGATAATCGAAAACAGCGGTGGAACAATATAACTCTTTTCACTCATTGTCAGCTGAAATCCCAGAGTTGCTAGTATCTTAAAGATGAAAATATTCATCAAAAATAGAAAAACAAATACTAAAAAATATTTTAAAATCTTATTCATTTTTTCTTCAACTCTCCTAATTTCTATAACTATTTTATCAAAAATACATGTAATACTCAAGGAAAATCAAAAAGCAAACTAGGAAGCTAGCCGCAAGCTGTACTTGAGTACGGTAAGGCGACGCTGACGTGGTTTGAATTTGATTTTCGAAGAGTATAAAACTCCAAATAAACACCTCAACTACACTTTTTTTGGCAAAAATAGGCAGAACAAATGTCCTACCTACTAAAAATATGCTATTGAAAGGAAAATGATTTTTTTCGGACACCCTAGGCAAGCTTGGAACAAATAAATCATTGATAGTAACCTTTACGACATCCTATTTAAAGTTACTTCAATTTCTAATGTCTCTGCTATTTCTAAGCCACCTCTGGTATGATCTATTACTAGTCAGAATAGATAACACCGTTCTAAATTACGATTCATAGTTACTCCTTTTTTTGATTCGTTACCACAAGATGCCTATTCCCTATAGAGCGTCTACAGCTTCAAATCTATCCATTCTTTTTGTCTTTACTTCTGTATAAAAGAATGAAGACCATCATAAATAATGCAATCGTTGGTATATTGAAACTATTAAACCAAGTAGGTAAAGATACTTTATTTATGTCAGCTACTAATCTGATGATGATATAAGACATTGAACTAAGTAATACCATGATTTCAGGCCAAACTTTCAGTATTGATTTAACAAATTTCATATTAAACTCCAATGTGATGCATTCTGAGATCCTAGCCTAGCTATTTTCAGCGCAGACTAACAAGTCATTCTTAACTGTTTACTCTACTCGCTTTTTATTGACCTTATATCCTAGATAAAAGAGCCCAAATAAAACGGGATAAATTTCTGGATAAAATAGGGTATTGATTGGATTTCTCAAAATCAAATACGTTGCGATGTAGATTATGAGCGATACGGTAAAATAACCCTCAGCAAATCCTAATAAGAATTGTTTCATGGTAGACTCCTATTTACTAAAAAACAATCTACCATCCTTTTATCCACCTCGTGATGCCGACTGATAACCATTATACGCACCCCAAGCTAATAGTCCGACAGCCAAAATACCACCACCAACCAAAAGTAACACTCCTCCACCATCAACTTCTTGCAATTCAATATCACTTAACGTAGTATAATTTTGTTCAATAGTTTGTAAATTTGACATATTTATCCTCCATTTTAATAATAAAAATTAGTTTTCTTTTAATACACCAATAATAATCATCAATACACTCATAACAAATGCAGATAACAGTCCTTTAGTAGTACTATTGAAAAAAGGTCTATCAAAAACATAATAATTATATGCAGACAATCCTAAACCAACGGCAGTCACCACAATTGTAATAACGAGTAGTATAATCCAAAATGTTTTCTTGCTCATATTTATCAAATACTATGGATGAGTAATATAGTAGAATGTTTTACCAGCAGCTTCACCAGCTTGGTAAATCCCCCAGCCAATCGCAATACCCAAAGAGACTACCTCCCAAGCAATTCCCCCATCTACATTCATCAACTCTTCTTCTGTAAGAGCTACAAAGTTCTGTTCCATTTTGTCAAAATTTGTCATCTTTTTCTCCTCTTGTTCTATTTTTTCTAAATCTTATCTTCTAAAAAATGGGGTTCCAATAAATATACCGCGTAACAATAGACCTGTAATTAAACCCCGTTGATAACTTTCCTTGCTACCACCCACCAGCAAAGCTAAGTCGCTCTCCTTTAATACTTCAATAGTATACTTATCATTCATTTCATTCATCGCTTATCCTCCTAAAAACCTAAACCTCTACGAAATCCAATGTACCAATCTGCAAGGGTCTTCGCCCAATTTTCTCCACCTTGAATATCGGTCAATTCTTCCGACGTTAGCTCAACAAATCCGTAATAATGTTCTTTCATTATTTTATTCCTTTCTTTTTCCTCTTACTTATCTATTCGAAAAAAATTTCGAAAATGTACAACTAAATTAAATTTATTTGAAAAATAATTTAGTAAACCACGGATAAAAAATTGGTAGATACATGAATTAGACTCCTTTCTGTTTCCTCTTACTTATCTATTCGAAAAACAATCTGAAAATGAACAACTAAATTAAATTTTATTTAAAAAATAATTTAATGTACCATGAATAGAAAATCGGTAGATACATAAACCAGACTTCTTTCTTTTTTCTCTCACTTATCTATTCGAAAAACAATTCGAAAATAAACAACTAAATCAAATTTTATTTGAAAAATAATTTAGCAAACCACGGATAAAAAATTGGTAGATACATAAACCAGGCTCCTTTCTTTTCCCTCTTACTTATCTATTCGAAAAAAATTTCGAAAATGAACAACTAAATTAAATTTTATTTGAAAAATAATTTAATGAACCACGGATACAAGATTGGTAGATACATAAACCAGACTCCTTTCGTTTTCCTCTTACTTATCTATTCGAAAAAGAATTCGAAAATGTATAACTAAATCAAATTTTATTTGAAAAATAATTTAGTAAACCATGGATAGAAAATTGGTAAATACATCGCGTAGTCTCCTTTCTTTTCCCTCTTACTTATCTATTCGAAAAAAATTTCGAAAATGTACAACTAAATCAAATTTTATTTGAAAAATAATTTAGTAAACCATGAATAGAAAATTGGTAGATACATGAAGCAAACTCCTTTCTTTTTCCTCTTACTTATCTATTCGAAAAAGAAGTCGAAAATGTACAACTAAATTAAATTTTATTTAAAAAATAATTTAATATACCATGAATAGAAAATTGGTAGATACATGAAGCAAACTCCTTTCCTTTTCCTCTTACTTATCTATTCGAAAAAAAGTCAAAAAAATAAGAATATCAGAAAATTTTCCGATATTCTTATTGATAAATTGATTCAAGTCTAACAGATATTAGACATTGAGATGTTTTTTAAGGGTTCTTCTGGCTGTTCGTGATACGGGGAAATGCAAGCCTTCTAACAAGGTCACTTCTGTGGCAGTCATATCTTCAATGGCCTGTAAACTGACTAACGTATTGCGATTGGCATAGACAAAGTAATCTTTTTCAGCCTTGGCAGCGATATCCTTGAGACTGCCATAAATGGTCTTGATAGAATGATTGGCATAATAGACCTTGATACGATGAGATTCCACTGAGGTTTCAAAGGCTAAAATCTCATGGTAGGGTAGAGTAAAGCCCCGTCTCCCCTCAAAACTATAGGTAAAGAGACGCATATTTTCCCTCTTATCCACTGCCAGTACATAGTCCAGACAGCGCTCCAGCTGATGACGGTAATTTCCCTCAGGCTGATCCTTGGAAATAAAATCCAAGGCAGACAAGTGGTAACGAAAAGCTAGAGGCAAGGCCTCCGAGTGCGTGGACACAAAGACAATGCTTGTAAAAGGATCCCGCTCCCGAACCTGTTGAGCAACCTGAAAGCCCCGTTCACGCTCTCCATCAATCTCTAAATCCAATAAATAGAGTTGGTAATGGTCAAAATACTGAGAATACTTTTCAACATCTCCATAGTTTTTGGCAATATCAATTTCCAATCTTAAATTGCGAGAGCGACCAATATCTAGTAAAGTCTGCTCTATCCGTCCTTGCTGGACTCTATCGTCTTCCAAAACTAAAATTCTCATTCCTCTCCCCCTCGTTTCTCATCCTTAAACGGCAATTCTAAATCTTGTCTAAAAGTCGTCTCTCCTAGCTGGGTATCTAAGTTTAAATCATAATGAAAAACCATATCCTCCAAGGTTGCTAAGCCCAGTCCACTGTGGTTTCCCTTGGTCGAATAACCCTTTTGACTGAGAATGATGGGATTCAGTTCTTCTTTCTTACGAGTGTTTTCAATGATAAAACGGACACTCCTATCACCTGCCAACAAAGCAACCCAAATCTGCGGATTTTCCGCCTCACTGGCTGCCTCCAAGGCATTTGTCGTGAGGATAGAGAGGATACGGATAGCCTCCAACATCGGCAATGCCAGCTCTTCGACAACCCCCACCGTCTCCAAACTAAAATGAATTCCCTGATTATCTGCCACAATCATAGCTTTTGCCAAAGTATTACGAATGGCTATATCATGGATATTATGAAGATTAAAGGCCGTGTAATCTGCCTTCCTCAGCTTTTCATTTGTCTTTAAAAAGACATCTTGATAAATGGTAGACACCTCAGCCATGTCTTGATTGGCTATGGCAGGCTCCATGCTGGCGACAATCCCTGCAAAATCATGACGGAAACCTCGAACCTCATCATAGAGATGACCCAACTTATCCACCATCCCTTGCAAGGAACGATTTTCTTCTTCCTGTCTCTGAATGGTCTGCTCATCACGATAAACCTGCTCTAAGTGTCTGATATAAAAGAGCCAGGAGAAAAAGAGAATGAAAATCAGGAGAGAAATGGTCGTGTCAAAGCGAACGTAAAAAGAACTATTTCTATTGGTCATGAACGAAGAGAATATCCTAAATCCAGTCAGAGGTAGGATAATGAAAAAGCTCTTACGATAGTGGGTTTTAAAAGTATCTGAAAAGAATAAATCCAAATCCAAAGACCAACGCTTCATAATTTTACAACATAGAAAGATTGATAATAAATCAAATATAGATATATATAAAGTAGAAAACGAATCTACGAAACAACAATGCTCACCGGATAATACACGAATCCAAATTGTCAAAAATAAATAACGAATGCTTTGAAAGAAAAGAAAAAGATATAAGGAAAGAAAAAGTGCTTCTACTTTTCGCTTATGCAATACTAATAAAAAAATACAGTAAAAGTAGATAAGAACTCCTATATGAAATAATTCTCCAAATGTTTGACGAGCAGATAAACTAATTAAAAATATAAGTATCCAATAACGTTTTTTATAAAATTCTGGGGAAATTTGAGCGCCCAAATAAATAGTAGGAACTATGGTTGAAACGACTACCAACAGTAGATATATCACAGAAAATAAGAATTCTAAAATAAGCATAAATAAATCTAATCTCTAACTAATACTGTGAATTTAAGCAACGTGTCTACCCGTACCAAATAATTTATTGCACCATTTTACAGTATCTTCAAAAATCCCTCCACCATTCACTTCCTCCAATACCTCTGGGGTTAACTCTTCAAATTGTTCTAATTCTACAAATGTATTTTTCATTTCCATGACAGACTCCTTTTCATTATTTTATAGATAACTCTATCCCCTGCTCCATCTACAAAAGGCTTTAGTTTCCTTTTAAAATACAAGAAATCTAAAGCCTCCTGAAAATGGTATATTGGTTAGAGTGTTAACAATTAGTTGTGAAGATATTATTTTTATTTAACCACAACCACTTTATAATATTCGTTTGAGTGTGGAGATTCAATCTTAATTTTTTCACCGTATAAACCATCGATTTCTTTATCCAGATAATCTGAAACTCCTGATGGCAAGCGTTTCATCTTAAGAATTTCACCAGATTGATCCGCATAGGCTAGAATGTGATGGTGAGTAGTGGTTGCTCCATCATCAATCAATACAAAGTAACCTGTTTTGAGCTTACCTTGCTCATTTTCTAAATAGTATAGTTTATTGTTATTGATTGTAAAGTGGGTAGCCCCAAGACGAAGTCGTGCACCTGGGTCTTCTAGATAAAGATCATTACCAACTTTTTTGATTTCTGATCTAGTTGTCATCTCTGGAAGTGGTAATACTCTACGACCATCTGCTCCAAAGTAATATCGACCTGGTAGATTTTGGAAATTATGAATAACAGCTTTAGGATCAATTTCTTGTCCTTCTTCTTTATTATCCACTAGAGCTAAGGTTGTATTTGAAACCACATCCCCATATTTATTAGAAAACTTCTTAAACTCAGGTTTTATATACCAGGCATTCTTTTCAACAACGACCCCATTTTTTCTATAAATAAGATGATAATCATACCCATCAGACAAAGTAACAATATTTGTGATAATTGTATCATCCGCTTGAGATTGTTCAACCTGACTAGGGAGTTTGGTCAACATATAACCATCCTTACCAATAACATAACTTTCCCCATCACTGGCTGGGACAGCTCTATCTGCGACCATAGCACCTGATTTTTCAAAGTAAGACCATTGACCATTTGCAGTTGCCCATCCTGTTGCCATAGCGCCACTATCTTTGAGGTAATACCATGTAGACCCTTCTTTGTACCAACCTGTACGCATGGCGCCACTATCTGCTAGTGAATACCAGGTATTGCCTTCCTTGTACCAGCCAGTACGCATAGCACCACTATCTGCTAGAGAATACCAAGTATTGCCGTCTTTGAGCCAGCCTGTCTGCATTTTACCAGTGCTGTCGAAGTGATACCATGAGCCAGCATTTTGTACCCATTTATCCTTAGCTAGACTGCCATCTTGTGAAAGATTCCAGTCAGCACCATTTTTAACCCAAGTATCTGCAGCCTGTGCTTGGTTGATAGACAAAAGTAGACCAGCACCTACAAGCAAACCAAGAGTAAGTAATTTAGATTTTTTCATAGCCATTTCCTCCTTTATTGAATAGCTATAAGAGGGCTTCCCCTCTTTATTTAGCTATATTCTAATACTTTTCATAGTCAAAGTCAATAATATTGTGAAAAATTAGACAATATTACCAATATCTACGAATTGTATTTTGAGCTATACCATATTGCTATAACTCTATAAAAATCCTTTCTTTTTTCTCCTTTTTGGAGATTAATTTTTTCTAACTCCATTATATCCCCTATTTGTCCTCAGATTTCTCCTGTCCCTAGAAAGACTAAATCTGTTCCTAAACGGTCATTTAAAGCAAATAAAAAATTCCAAAGCAAATGCCTTGGAACTCCTATTGCTATTTTGCTTGAATAATCTTAACCACATCTCCTACACTTTGGAGTTGGTCAATTTCCTCGTCACTGATTTCGATATTAAATTCATCTTCCAGTGTCAAGATAAACTCCATCAAGTCAACGGAGTCAGCATCCAAATCGTCTTTCAGACTCAAGGATTCTGTCACAACAAAGTCCTCTCCCTGTCGCTCTTGGATAATAGTCACAATGCGGTCAAAAATTTCTTTTTCTGTCATCTCTTTTATTCTCCTGAAAATTCACGCGCAGTCTGGGCAACTACGTCTGTTTCTAGCATGGTACGAATCTGGCGGATTGTACTATAAACAGCCTTGGCATCGCTTGAGCCATGAGTCTTGACAACAGGTGCCTTGACACCAAACAAGACTGCTCCACCAACATCTGAGTAGTTGAGCTGTTTTTTTAAACCTCTGAGGCTGTCCTTGAGAAGGAGGGCGCCTAGTTTCGCTCGGAGACCACCACCTGTAATAGCGGTCTTGAGCAAGCCCATGATTCCCATGGCTGTCCCTTCAATAGACTTGAGCACAGCGTTTCCCGTGAAACCATCTGCCACGACAACATCTGCAACGCCATTCATCAAATCACGCGCTTCCACGTTTCCGATAAAGTTCAAACTTTCATCAGCCGCCAGTAATTCATAAGTTTCCTTACGAAGCGGGTCTCCCTTACTACTCTCTGTTCCGTTGTTGAGCAAGCCAACGCGTGGTTGCGCAATGCCACGGACATTTTTAGCATAGAAGGAACCTAGAACCGCATATTGATGGAGGTGCTGGGCTGTATTTTCCGCATTAGCACCAAGGTCAAGCATGTCAAATCCCTTCCCATCTACAGTCGGCAAGGTCGACATAAGACCAGGGCGATCAATGTTCTTGATACGACCCACGATGAAGAATCCTGCTGCTAGTAAAGCACCTGTATTCCCAGCCGATAGGACAGCATCTGCTTCACCCTCTTTGACAGCCTTGGCTGCCAATACCATACTGGCATTTTTCTTCTTCCGAATAGCTCTCGTAGGTTCATCGTCTGAATCAATCTTTTCATCCGTATGGATAATGCTGACGCGCTCTGTCGCTGTCAGATATTGCTTGATTTTAGCTTCATCTCCGTAGAGTTGAACCTCGATATCTGAAAAGTCAGCTAGGGCTTGATTGACACCCTCAACGATGGCCTGAGGTGCGTAATCTCCCCCCATGGCATCTACTGCGATTTTTTTCATTTCTTTTCCTCTTTTAGTAATTGTCCCCAGTCTGCTAGGGAATCAATAAATTTCTTTGATTTTAGGTGAATCCCAACGTACTCTTCGTAGAGTTGATCCATAAATTGGCGTAGCTCTTGCTTGATTTCAGGCTTGAGCGAAATGGTCTCCAAGGTTTCAAAATCAATGGCTTGAAATTGATTGAGCAGATAAGGGATATTGGGATTGAGATGGCAACGTCTCTCATCCTCATGATAATGCTCTGAACAGAGGCAGGCTCCATATTTGAAAGAAAAGTCAAAAGCCTGACCGACCCGATGGCAAAAGACACACTCATTAAAATTGAGGCTGATCCCAAATCGAGTCAAGATTTGGATTTCAAAAATATTGGTCAAAACCTGATAATCCAAACCTGCTTCCATCAACTCCAAAGTCTTTTGTAAAAAAGCAAACAAGGGAGCATCCTGCTGATTGTCCTGCAAACTAGCATCTGCAAGAGCCGCCACATAGGTCGCATAAGCCATGACAAAGAGGTCGCTATTAATCTTGGGAAAAGTCATCACCTCATGATAGTCCTCAATGTAACTGAGCCCATCATCATTGATTCGCAAGAGAAATCGAGCCAGCACCAAGGGCTGAATAACTGGAGCCAGCTTAGACTGACCAGCGTGTTTGACAAAAAACATGCGCTTGCCAGCCTGCTCAGTAAAAATCTTGACGAGCTTATCATCCTCCCGAAAATTGCGATTGTAGAGCACCAAGCCTTGACTCGTGATAGACTGAATCATGCTTCTCTCATGTACTCCTCAAGTCGTTTCATAGCTTCTTTGATAGTCTCCATGCTGGCTGCATAAGACAGACGCACATAGCCTTCTCCGTAACGCCCAAAGGCAGCTCCAGGGATAAAAGCAACGGCCTTCTTCTGAGCAAAATCCTTCAGAAAAGCAAAGGAATCTTGATTGTAGCCCGCTGGAATCTTAGCAAAGATATAGAAGGCACCGTCTGGTTTGATAATCTCAAAACCAAGAGCAGTCATTTTCTCGATAATATAATCCCGACGCTGGATGTATTCCTTCTTCATAGGCTCCGCATCGTTTTTACCAGCTGTCAAGGCTTCCACCGCAGCATGTTGAGCCATGGTATTTGCGGCAGTGACCAAGTACTGGTGACTCTTGATTAATTGGGCTGTGAAGGCCGCAGGAGCGAAAATCAGACCCAAACGCCAACCTGTCATGGCATGTGATTTAGACAAACCATTGATAATGATAGCCTGGTCTCTCAACATAGTCCCTAGAGACACATGAGCTTCGCCCGTATAGGTCAATTCTGAGTAAACCTCATCACAGACAACGAAAATTTCGTACTTACGCAAAACAGTTGCCAAAGCCTCCAACTGCTCCCGACTATAAGTAATTCCTGTCGGATTAGCTGGATAGTTGAGAATAACCGCCTTGAGCTTGTCACCTTGCTCCAAAATGGCCTTCTCCAACATCTCAGGAGTCAAGACAAAACCATTTTCAGTTGTGTCAATCTCGACAATCTCTGCCCCAACTAGATTGACAATCGGTTCATAACCTGGATAGGCAGGAGCTGGCAAAAGTACCTTGTCTCCCTCTTCCAAAATAGCTGTCAAAGTAGCAGATAAAGCCTCTGTCGCCCCAATTGTAACCAAGATTTCATTTTCAGGAGCATAGTCCAGTTGGTACTTTTCCTTAACAAAGTCACTGGCCGCCTGACGTAGAGTCAGCAGGCCACTCATCCCTGTATAGTAGGATTGGTTCTGGTCAATCGCTCGCTTGGCCGCCTCCTTGACATGATCTGGCGTTGTAAAATCAGGTTCCCCCAAAGTCAAACGCAAGACCCCAGGAATCTCCGAAATAGCCTGGTCAAACTGACGAATCAACGAAACTTGAATCTTATCTAACTGTTTATTAAAGCGCTTAGTTAAGTCCATAGATACCTCCTACTTTCAAAACGTATCTCTATTATACTACAAAAGCCCCCCGACCGCAAAAATACATGATAGAATAACGCTAGCATGACAAATTGAAGTAGGTTAATTTAAATTGATTACAACACTATGTTTTGAGAATACTCAATGAAAATCTCATGAGACTAGGAATCGAGGTGAAAGCATAACTAATACTCAATGAAAATCANNTATACGGCAAGGCGACGTTGGCGTGGTTTGAAGAGATTTTCGAAGAGTATTGAGGTTTTGATAATCTTCGTTACAACTATTCTAGCACCATTACTGATTACTATTACCGGTAATGTCATTTCTGAGTGGATAGTCAGAAAGTGGTTAGATAAGCGCGACAAAAAAATATAACCTGAGTTTAGTTTTAATGTAACTGGACAAAAAGAAATACCAGAGGTGGAGCTCTGGTATTTTTGTTTTTGCCAAGACTTCGTTACAGTTCTTGTAAGATTATTGTTACATAATTAGCACTACTTGTCAAATAATTGTTGGCTCCACTTTCTACTTTACTTTTCCTGTTTTTATGTCTATAATGGTAAAAGATTTTATTTGGAGGTTTTTATGTCATTTCTATCAAAAAATGGAGCAGGTATCTTGGCCTGCCTTCTCATTTCTATCGTATCTTGGTACTTAGGAGGATTCTTCCCTGTCATTGGCGCGCCCGTTTTTGCCATTTTCATGGGAATGCTCCTACATCCCTTTCTCTCGTCTTATAAACAACTGGATGCGGGATTGACCTTTAGTTCTAAAAAATTGCTCCAGTATGCCGTTGTCTTGCTTGGTTTTGGTCTCAATATCTCGCAAGTCTTTGCAGTTGGGCAATCTTCGCTCCCTGTCATCCTATCCACCATTTCAATAGCTCTGATTATTGCCTACTTCTTCCAGCGCTTCTTTGCCCTGGATACAAAACTGGCTACCTTGGTTGGAGTAGGTTCTTCAATCTGTGGTGGTTCTGCCATTGCTGCGACAGCGCCCGTTATTGATGCTAAGGAAAAGGAAGTAGCCCAATCCATTTCCGTTATCTTTTTCTTCAATGTCTTGGCTGCGCTCATCTTTCCAACCCTCGGCACCTGGCTTCATCTATCCAATGAAGGCTTCGCCCTCTTTGCAGGGACTGCGGTCAACGACACTTCCTCTGTAACGGCTGCCGCCAGCGCTTGGGACAGTCTTTACCAAAGCAATACCCTCGAGTCTGCAACCATTGTTAAACTCACACGTACTTTGGCCATTATCCCTATCACGCTCTTTCTATCCTACTGGCAAAGTCGCCAACAAGAAAACAAGCAAAGCCTACAACTGAAAAAAGTCTTCCCACTTTTTATCCTTTACTTTATCCTTGCCTCTCTCCTCACTACACTACTCACCTCTCTAGGTGTATCCAGTAGTTTCTTTACCCCTCTCAAAGAACTCTCTAAATTCCTTATTGTCATGGCCATGAGTGCTATCGGGCTCAAAACCAATCTGGTAGCTATGGTCAAATCCAGTGGAAAATCCATTGTTCTCGGAGCCATCTGCTGGATTGCCATCATCCTCACTAGTCTTGGTATGCAGACCCTTATCGGCATTTTCTAATACTCTTCGAAAATCTCTTCAAACCACGTCAACGTCGCCTTGCCGTATATATGTGACTGACTTCGTCAGTTCTATCTACAACCTCAAAACAGTGTTTTGAGCAATCTGCGGCTAGTTTCCTCTTTGCTCTTTGATTTTCATTGAGTATAACACAAAAAGGTAGCCCACCAGCTACCTTTTTCTTATGCTTCCTTAATCAAGCGTGTATGTTCTCTCTTGATGCAACGATTCATCACGATATCATCGCATCCACCAGCACGCAAGATTTCTTCCGCTTCTAGACTTTCAAGTCCTAGCTGTGCCCAAAAAATTTTAGCATCAGCCTTGAGAAAATCACGCGCCACATCTGGCAAAAACTCACTGCGACGGTAAACATTGACAATATCTACAGGAAAAGGAATCTCTGCTAGACTAGCATAAGCCTTTTCACCCAAGATTTCACCACCTGCCGCCTTGGGATTGACTGGGATAATTTTATAACCCCGAGCCTGCATTTCCTTGGTCACTCGATTGCTAGTTGTTTCCTCACGGTCTGACAAGCCCACCACAGCAAGGGTTTTGCTCGTTGCTAGATACTGACGAATCATGCCATCACTTGGATTGATAAATTCTTGACTCATAGAAATCCTCCTTTTTCTTCAGTATAGCACAATTTGAAAAGGCTTGCATCATTCTACTACAAAAAAGGAGGACTAGCCCCCTTTTTATTTAGCCTCGTACCAGGTTGCCCCTTCATTCTCATCTGCGATGAGGGGAACACTGAGTTGAATAGCTTCTTCCATAGTTTGTTTTACTAATTTTTTCATCTCTGCTAGTTCCGATTTAGGAACTTCAAGGACGATTTCATCATGCACTTGCAGAAGCATCTTAGTCTGATAACCACCTGCAACCAAGGCTTTATCTAGCTGAATCATGGCAATCTTGAGAATATCTGCTGCCGAACCCTGGATAGGAGAGTTGATGGCCGTTCGCTCCGCAAAACCACGAATGTTAAAGTTGCGCGAATTGATATCTGGCAACTCACGACGACGCTTGAAGAGGGTCTCCACATAGCCCTTATCACGCGCCTCACGCACCACTTCATCCATGTAGTTTTTAATACCTGAGAAGCGTTCAAAGTAGGTATCAATGTAGGCTTTGGCCTCCTTACGGCTAATGCCCAGATTATTAGACAAACCAAAGTCTGAAATCCCGTAAACCACTCCAAAGTTGACAGCCTTTGCATTGCGACGGTCGTTTGCAGTCACATCCTCAGGACGCTCAATGCCAAAAACCCGCATGGCTGTCGAAGTATGGATGTCCGCTCCCTCTTGGAAGGCCTTAATCAAGTGCTCATCCTTAGAAATATGCGCCAAAACACGCAATTCAATCTGCGAATAGTCCGAACTGAGCAACACACTATCCTCCCACTCTGGCACAAAAGCCTTACGAATGAGACGACCTTGTTCCAAACGCACAGGAATGTTTTGCAAGTTTGGATCCACACTAGACAAACGCCCGGTCTGGGTCAAATCCTGCACATAGCGCGTATGAATCTTGCCATCAGACAAAATCCAATCCTGCAAGCCAATCACATAAGTGGATTGAATCTTGGCAATCTGACGATAATCCAGGATTTTCTTAACAATCGGTGCAATCGGAGCTAGACGCTCCAAGACATCCACGGCAGTCGAATAACCTGTCTTAGTTTTCTTAGTATACTCGAGAGGAAGCCCCAATTTCTCAAAGAGAAGCACTCCCAACTGCTTAGGAGAGTTGATATTAAACTCCTCACCAGCCAGTTCATAAATCTCCCGAGTGAGTTTTTCAATGACAAGCTCATTTTCAGCCTGCATTTCAAGCAAGGTTTCTTTTTTAACCTTAATCCCAGCAATTTCCATCTTGGCAAGGACAAAAGCTAGAGGTTGCTCCATATCATAAAGAAGCTCTAACTGACCATTTTCGCTGAGTTTTTCAAGCAAAATAGGCTCTGTTTCGACCAAAACGGCAATCTTACGAGCCAAGTGTTCCAAGAATTTCTCACGTTCAGGAATGGCCTTTTTAACACCTTTACCGTAGAAAGTCTCATCATCAACCAAATAAGTCTGACCATAAAGACTAGCAATAGTCGCAATTTCATTGTCCTCCACAGTCGAAAGGAGGTATTTAGCCAAACGGATATCAAAATCAGGTGCCTGCAAATTCACACCAAAACGATGCAAAAGAACTTTAGCCTTCTTAAAGTCATACACTCTCAGAGATGTTTTTTCTAAGAAATCCTTGAAAATCGGGTCTTGCAAAAGCTCAAGCTTGTCTGTAGCATAAAGCTTTTCCCCACAAGACCAGACAAATCCAACCAAATCATCCGTATGGTAATTCTCACCAAAAAGCTCAAAGTGGAAGATAGACTCTTCACTCAGCATATCTTGACTGATTTGGTCAACAATAGTAAAATCCAAACTCTCAGTCACATCAGCTGACGACACATTTAAAGCCTGCTTGAGCTGTTTGAAGCCCATCTCATCGTAGAATTTTCCAAGATTTTCCACATCTGGACCACTATAGACCAAATCCTTCAAACCAATCTCAATCGGTGCCTTGGTATCAATTGTCGCCAGTGTTTTAGACAAAAAGGCCTGTTCCTTATCATTGATGAGATTTTCCTTCATCTTAGAAGCCTTCATCCCATCGATATTCTCATAAATCCCCTCGAGCGAACCATGCTCCAACAAAAGCTTGATACCTGTCTTTTCACCGATTTTGGTCACCCCAGGGATATTATCCGACTTATCACCCATAAGCGCCTTGAGATCGATAAACTGAGTCGGTGTGATGCCCATCTTTTCCATGAGATATTCTGGCGTAAAGGCCTCAAACTCAGCCACACCTTTCTTGGAAATCTCAACCACCGTATGCTCATCCGTCAGCTGAATCAAATCCTTGTCCCCACTGACAATGGTAATATCAAAACCATCCTGCTCTGCTAGTTTATCCAGTGTCCCAATGATGTCATCCGCCTCATACTGAGCCAACTCATAATGACAAATCCCCATATGATCCAGCAACTCACGAATGAAGGGAAATTGCTCACGAAACTCATCAGGAGTCTTGGCCCGACCACCCTTATAGTCCGCATACATCTCTGTCCGGAAAGTCGTCTTTCCTGCATCAAAGGCTACTAAAATATGACTAGGCTCAACCCGCTCCAATAAATGACTCAACATCAACTGAAAACCATAAATGGCATTGGTATGCAAACCAGCCGCATTCTTAAAACGGTCCAACTGCTGATAGAGTGCAAAAAACGCCCGAAAAGCAACAGAAGACCCATCAATCAATAATAATTTTTTCTTATCCATACACCCATTATAAAGGAAAGCACCAAAAAATACCATTGGAAAGAGCCAGAGCAAGTATTTTTCAAACTTTTTCCGAATAAATAGATAGTAGCAGTGAATCTAGCAAACCTAGATTTAAAACTGTGGTATAATGAAAGGAGAAGAAATATGACTGTGCGTCATCCGGGAATCAGCCCGACTAATGATTTGGTTGCTAAGAAAATCTTTAGCAATCCGGTTTTGTTTCGCAGGAAGCCTAATGAAATTCTATATTTGTGACCTATATAGTCATAAATTCAATTAACTGGAAGCTTTTAAAAAACATATAAAAACTAAGTCATATTTTTACTAGATGACTTAGTTTTTATATATTTGTTTTGTAGTATCTAAAGTTAGTACTTGTTTCAATTTATGATTTTGTTCATATCGTTTGTCTGATCTAAAGGTACTAACAGGATTACAGATAACACTGTTATCGCTTGTTCTTTCTATAAACAGAAAAGGAGTATCTATGGTATCATTATATCGATTTAATTTCAAAAGAAAATCAAATGTGATACTTGTTGGTAAAACATTAGGACTTTGTGATTTTTGAAAAACTTGTATATCCTTATTTTTGAGTAATAAATCAAGATTTTTTATGTTTTCTAATCTATCTATAATAGAGTTATAATTTGGGTCGTTGACTATTAAGTTGAAATTTTTATTTTTTGTATAATTGCTTTTTGTTAATTTAGAAAAATCATCAAATAATTTTTTTGAGTTTGCTTCAATAAGGTGATCATTTTGAAGATGTTTAGTCCCTAAAATAAGATGCCGAAAATTTTCCTTTTCAAATCGTATTAAAAAATTTGTATCATAAATTATTTTTCCTTTTTTGGAGTAGATTAAAGCAAAAAAATAACCTGTAAATCTTAATTTTTTATATTCATTTATGGCATCTAATAGTTTCTGAGGCATAAATATATTTAATCCTTTCAAAAAAGAGGAGAAAATTTCTCCTCTTACGTATTTATGGTTTTCCCCGGCGAGGTCTTCACCAAAAACCCTATAATAAGACTAGTAAAAAAATTTTCGGGTATTTTTTTACGTAAATGCCTAAGTATACTCTAGGTAACACTTTTTAAATAGAAGAACTTCCTCTATATAATTAATTGTAACATAGTGTTATGATTAAGTCAAAATAAATGTGATATAAAATTATTAAGATGAGGGAATTTTGTGCGCTCTTTTTTTCGATTCATTTTGGCTACAAAAGCGCTGAAATCAAGCATTAGTAAAACCAGTGGAACTTACCCTGACACGGAATTCCACTGGTTTTTAGGATTTTTATCAGACCAAGACTGGAAATTTATTCTTACTCTACATCTTTGTCCAATTTTTTACGTTCATCTTGCTTTTGATACTTAATTTTTTCCAACTCTGCTAGAATATTATCCTTATTCAATAGATCAAATAGTCTATCTACTTCCCTTTTTTCATTCTCCAAACTATCTTGAATTTCCTTTACTCTTTCTGTGAGGCCATCCTTTTTCAGTGAACCTTGTAATTGATTTATTTGTTCTATTTCCTCTGATAATTTCTGTTTGACTTTAGTCAATTCATTAGGAGTTTCTTGTAAAACTTCTTCTTTAACTGCTCTTTCTATGTCAAATGTTACTGATATAAGTATAATGAATATTATTATTGTTAAAATAAGTACCTTCACCCAACTATCCCACTCAGAAAAGGGCTTTAAAATAGTATTTAGTAATTCTGGTTTAATGTCGTTCTTTTTATCTTCAAAGAAATTTACTAAAATAAATGATGAATACTCTGAAATGTATACAGTATTAAACAATATTTTAGTAAGAGTAGCTTTTTTTGTTAGTGAGTCTTTCTGAAGAGATGTAAGTCCTATTTCTGCCCGCTTAAAAGCACTATCAATTACATAGTTAGCTCCAATGCTAACACCTATAGCATAAAATGTTTTCACTGAATCTATTGATGGGGTCTCCCTTAAAAAAACGATTAACAACAAAGGGGAGACAATCAAAAATGTGAGTAACATTTGAAGATACAGTACAAATCGTTCTTTCTTATACAATGAGCATATGCTATATATAATAAATACGATAATCCAAGCAGCCAAAACCAGCCATAAAAGTAACGCAAATAATATAAGTATTATGTTTCCCTTAAAAAACATAGCAACTATCAATGTATACAAGATAATAGCCACACTTGCCCCAGAAAAATTTTGCCCTTTTGTAACAAATTTTAACAATTTTTTCACTTTATTCATAACATCCTCTATTACTACTATATAGTCAATTGAAGTAAAAACAAGACAAAAGCACCTCGTAAAAAGTACTGCAAGTTGGTAATACCTTTTTGAGGTGCTTTTTGATATGAGCCCATGTTTTCTCAATAGGATTGTACTCAGGTGAGTAGGGAGGAAGAGGTAAAAGTTTATGCCCAAACTTTTCACACAAGAGTTCTAGCTTACCCATTCTATGGAATCTTACATTATCCATAATAATAACCGATGGTGTATTTAATGTTGGTAAGAGAAACTTCTGAAACCAAGCTTCAAAAAAGTCGCTCGTCATCGTCTCTTCGTAAGTCATTGGAGCGATTAACTCACCATTTGTTAACCCCGCAACCAAAGAAATCCTCTGATATCTTCTTCCAGATACTTTACCTCTTATTAACTAACCTTTTAATGAGCGACCATATTCTCGATAAAAATAAGTATCAAATCCTGTTTCATCAATATAAACAGGTGCTAAGTGCTTTAAACTATTAAAATTCTTAAGAAATAAAGTTACTTTTTCTGGATCTTGTTCATAGTAGGTCTGGTTCTTTTTTTCGAGTGTAGCCCATAGCTTTGAGAGCATAGTGGATAGTAGTTGGATGACAGCCAAATTCAGAAGCTATTTCAGTCAAATAAGCGTCTGGATTGTCAATAAGATAGTTTTTGAGTCTATCTCTATCAACTTTTCTTGGTTTTGTTCCTTTTACTTAATGGTTTAGCTCTCCTGTTTTCTCTTTTAGCTTTAACCAGCCATAAATGGTATTACGTGAGATTTGGAAAACGTGTGATGCTTCTGTTATACTACCTGTTCGCTCACAATAAGAGAGAACTTTTTTACGAAAATCTATTGAATATGCCATAAGAAGACTATACTACATTATGTACTATTTTTGGTTCATTTTAATATATATCCTACTTCTCACTAATTAGAGATTCCATCTTAATACCGAAATCTCTGCTATTTTCACAACATACTTAAAACAAACATTATCCAGCCTATCTTTCTCCCATCATATTGATACTCTTCCAATAATTTTATTTGGCAATGGTATTCTTTCAGACAAAGTCAAATATTAAATCCATTTTACCTCCAGAACAATAAATATTTGCCTCCTCAATTGTAGAATCCATGTGTACGTTAATTTTTATATCTATATGGAAATTTCAAACACATATATCACAGACTTCATACTTTTCTAGCTCATAATATGTATCCCATCTAAACCTTTTTCCAAGGTACAACTTGAAAAATCATACATTTTTGGAAAAGGAAACACGTTCTCACAGGAACATGAATCACTTCATAACTTTCACTCTTGGGATAAAGAATAGGACTATATTAGTCGTACTCAAGTTCAAAATAATCCCTTGTTATAATTCTACCTATTAAACTGTCTTTGTTTAAAAAGATCTCTTGAGGACTAACATCTAAAATCTCATCCGTATCAATGTTAACAATAATATCCACAATATACTTTACCTTGTGAGTCTCATTAATCAAATCATAAGAAGAATCTTCACTTCCTAAAATTGAAAATATTGCTTCATAAGCTATTTCAGCAGTAGTATTACCGTTATCCTCTATATTCAAAATACGAACTAAAGGAGAATCATTCAGTTCGAATTTTTGAATCATCATTTCATCCAATTCGGATAACTCACTATGACCCTTTCGATCATAGTTAGTAACATCAACTTTTATCCCAAAATTCTCAGCATGATAAGTTGGGACGAAATCATAGGTTAAATCAGAAAGAAATTGATTAATTTCCTTTTCAATAACTGATTCCAATTTTTCAATAGTCATACAGACCTTGTCATAGTTTTCATGATGCTTGTTAAGATAGTTAGCACACTCACTATAATTTGCAAACATAGTTGCTTTAGGAATTTTTTGCTCCACAGCTTTACGAAATCCGTTATCAGAGCTAACCACAATAAAATTATCATGATTTTTAAATCGTTGACTGATATTTTGGATAATTAACGCATCCGGAAATTCGTTCTTTTATTATTTTTATTTTCAAACGGAGGTCTATGATTAAAATAATCATCTAGAACCTCACCTAAATCAAAATTTTGATTATCAGCATGAATCAGTTTACCTTTCAGACTATTAATATCCACAGAAAAGAGAGAAAGAAAATTATTGAATTTATCTTTAGCTTCTTTAATACTAGCTTCCCTTAAAAAGTCTATATCATTTAATACTCTTTGTAATTCATCAAAAATCTCTAAATTCCAAACATCTTTTTTAAACCTTTCAATCACCTCGTTATTTTCTTGCCCCTTCTCTTCCAGATGAGCCATAACCTCTCTGTAAATAATTGAGTTGATATAAATTTCTAAATTTGGAAATTTTTCCTTTTTTAACTCCTTAAATGTCTTATAAAACTGACCATCAAAATTATATTTTGTATTATCATATATATTTGTATCAAAACATATTACAAAATTAGTACTAGTATCCATATATCTACAACTTCCCAAACTGTTTTTTCCGTTCCTCTATAAATGCGATTAACTCCTGTCTAAAAACAGACTTTTCTGCATCAGTTAAGCCTTCTGAATTTTTACGGAAAAGAATTTCAATATCCTCTAACTTATTATTCAGAATTTCTTCATCAGAATTACCAACTAAATAATCAACTGTTACATTTAAAATCTAAGCGATTTTGACAAGATTTTCCTGAGTTGGTTTTTTTAATGCTACATTCCCAAGAATCATAGACTTGTTGCAAAATTCCTAGTTTTTCAGCGACATCAATTTATATTAATCTAGCTTGTTTACGTGATTCCTTTAAACATTCCAAGAATCCCATTCCTTTTTTCCTCAAAAATAATTTAAATTGTTTCAAATAATCTCTTGACAAGCACAATCAATGGTTGTATTGTTTTGGAAATAATAACCTTTTTCAAGACCTTGTCTGAGATCATTGAAAATTGAATAAAAAAATGCGTCTGACAACCAGAGGATTGACTATCAAACTACACTAAACTTCGTACCTTTATTGTAATCTATTTGACAGGTAAAGTCAAGTTCGTTCATTGTTGAAGTTGGGATATGATAGGTAACGGTAACTTCTCAAAGTAACTTCCACTTGACTTGCCGAAGTGGAAATTAGTCTAAAACGGATTTTTATGGTGGAATTAAGTATGAGACGTTTGAGTTAGAAATGAGGTCTACTATGACAAAACATAAACACCTTACCCTTTCAGACCGTAATAATATCCAACTAGGTTTAGAGCATGGAAAACTGCTTGCCTTCTTAGACATGGTTCGCCAACATGTCTTAACTTCCGAGGTTGCCAGCCAGCAGTTGGGCATGACAGTCTCTGAGTTTGAGGCACTGTTATAAGATTATACAATCACTAATAACGTAAAAGTAAATGGGAATGAAATATGGTCCTATTTACTTTTTATTTTCTATAGTAGATTGAAATAAGATATGAATAAAGTGATTAGGAAAGTCAAATTAATTTCTAGAAATGTTTTAGAATCCGTAGCGTACTATTCTAAGTTCAATCCACTATACTATCCAACAAAGTCCTCACGCGATTATATACCACAAAAAAACAGGAGATTTCTCTCCTGTCATGATTCAACTATCTAAAATTAAACCCATTCACCGTTTCCGTTTACAGTGTAACCATTTACAGTAGTATTTACTGCAAGGGCACCTGAGCCATTGACATAGTACCATTTGTCTGATACTTTGAACCATTGGCTTGCTTTCATAGCACCTGATGCTTCAAGATAGTACCAAGTACCTCCATCTTTAAGCCAACCTGTTGCCATTGAACCGTTAGCATTTAGGTAGTACCATGAACCATTGACTTTAGCCCAACCTGTTGCCATAGCGCCGTTAGCGTTTAGGTAGTACCATGAACCATTGTATTGGAGCCATCCTGTCGCCATAGCGCCATTGCTGTTGAGGTAGTACCATGAGCCATTGTTTTGTAGCCAACCTGTTACCATAGCACCATTAGCGTTTAGGTAGTACCATGAACCGTTGTCTTGTAGCCATCCTGTCGCCGTTGAACCATCAGTATTGTAGAAGTACCACATACCGTTTTCTTGTTTCCAGCCTGTTTTTGGAGAAGCTGGTTTAGCTGGTTCTACTACAGAATATGAGCTGTATGATGGAACATATGATGAGTATGAAGGGACATATGTCGGATTAGATGGTCTTGCAGGAACAGAAGGTTGTGCTGGAGTTTCAGCTGGTTTTTCCGCCGGTTTTTCAGCTGGTTTTTCTGCTGGAGTTTCAGCTGGTTTTTCCGCCGGTTTTTCAGCTGGTTTTTCTTTAGCTTTATCTTCTTCTGCTGCTTTCTTATTTAATTCATCGATAAATTTTTCAGCTTGTTTTGCAGTTAAGCCTTTTTTGAAGCCTTCTACAATTTGTTTTCTTGTTTCATCTGATGCTGCTTTTAATGCTGTAATTGTATCAGCTTTTGCTTTTGCTTCTTCTGGACTATTAGTTTCAGCTTTTTCTAATTCTGCGATTGCTGCTTTCAATGCTGCATCATAGTTCGCTAAAAATTCTTCCTGAGCTGCTTTCTCTTTTTCTGCAGCCTCTTTATCTTCTTCTGCTGCTTTCTTATTTAATTCATCGATAAATTTTTCAGCTTGTTTTGCAGTTAAGCCTTTTTTGAAGCCTTCTACAATTTGTTTTCTTGTTTCATCTGATGCTGCTTTTAATGCTGTAATTGTATCAGCTTTTGCTTTTGCTTCTTCTGGACTATTAGTTTTAGCTTTTTCTAATTCTGCAACTGCTTTTTCTAACGCTTTATCATAATTCTCTAAGAATTCATCTTGTGCTGCTTTTTCTTCAGCTTTTGCTTTTGCTTCTTCTGCTAACTTTTTATTTTCATCATCGATTGCTTTTTCAGCTTCTTCTGCAGTTAAGCCTTGTTTGAAACCTTCTTCGATTTTAGCTCTTGTTTTCTCTGCTTCTGCTTTTAATTTTGCAATCGTATCTTGAATTTGTTCTTTTATTTCAGGATTATTTTTTGCAGATTCTTCTAATTTTGCAATCGTATCCTTTAATGCCTTGTCAAAATTAGCTAAAAATGCTGCTTGTGCGTCTGCTTCTTCCTTAGCTTCTTTTTCCTCTGCAGCTTCCTCTTCTTTAGCTTTTTTCTCTATTTCTTTTTCAGCTTCTTCTACAGTTAAACCTGCTTTGAAGCGTTTTTCATAGTCAGCCTTCTGGTCTTTAGTTCGTTTTTCAAATTCATCAATAAACCCTTGAATTTGTTTTTGTAATTCTGGATCTTCTTTTGCATTGTCTAAATATTCTTTTAATTCTTTAACTGTAGCTTCTACAGCTTTATCAAAATTAGCTAAAAATTCTTTTTGTGCTGATTCTTTATTTTCAGCTGGTTGACTACTAGCTACAGGTTGACCTTCCGCTTTTACAACCGACGGTTGAGATACAACAAATGCTGATCCTAAAACAGCAACACTAGCCAAGCTAGCAGTTAGAAATTTTTTCTTATCCATAAAATATCGACCACCTTTGGTACTTTTTGGTTCTATTTTACCATTTTTTTCCTAAAAATTCAAGAAATCACACTCTAAAATGATAAAAAAATAAGAGGAATTTCCCCTTATTTCTTTATTATATCCATTACACCCACTCACCATTGGCATTTACTGTGTAACCATCGATAGTTGTGTTCACAGCCAATGCACCTGATGAATATGAGTAATACCATTTACCGCTAACTTGGTACCAACCTGTCTTCATAGCACCTGAGCCAGCAAGATAATACCATGTACCACCTTGCTTGAGCCAACCTGTTTGCATAGCACCTGAATCATTGAGGTAATACCAGTTACCATCTAAAAGCTTCCAACCAGTCTGCATAGCACCTGAACCGTCAAGGTAATACCATGTACCATTGTCTTTTATCCATCTAGTACCCATTTTACCTAAACTGTCAAAATGGTACCAACTACCATTTATAAATTTCCAACCTGTCTGCATAGCACCTGAACCGTTAAGATAGTACCAATTACCATCAACTTGTTTCCAACCAGTTTTCATCACACCAGTTTCATCCAAGTAATACCATGACCCATCTTTGACCCAACCAGTCTTCATTCCATCTTCTTTAGAGAAATAATACCAATCCAGTCCAATTTTCTTCCATCCAACATGACGATTTCCCTCATCATCAATGAAGAATTTTTTACCATCAATTAAAACAATACCTGGTTTAAGGACACCTTCCTCATCTAAGAAATAATGTTTCCCGTCTACTGTAATATCCCCTGTTAGACGAACACCTTCTTTTAGATAGTAAGTTTTATCATCAATTTTGATAAAGCCAGTTTTCTTATCACCATTTTCAACAAAATAGTAAACCTTATCAGCAACTTTTACAAAGCCTAGCTTTTTAACACCATCTTTTTCATCTAGATAGTATTGCTTATCACCTGCAGTCAATAGACCTTTTTTCATAGCTCCATCAGCTTCAAAGTAGTAAGTCTTACTATCAATTTTTTGCCAGCCAGTAACTTTTTTACCGTCCTTAATATAGTAGACCTTCCCATTCTCCGTTTTGAATTGACCTGCAGAATTAGACTGGTTTTGATTATTATTTTGGTTAGTATTAGTTGTTGAATTTGAGCGATAGATATGGTAAAGTGTATCACCTTTTAATTCACCATTAACATAAGTATAGTTGGCAATATCCAGACGACTGGTATCAGAAGCTGCAGAGCCTGTACGTGGATCTTTAATATCAACTGGAACATCACTACCAGGTTTATATTCTACAAAACGAACTTTTTTTACTGGAGAATTAGAATTTGTTGTTGAGCCATTATTATTGTTTGCGCCAGTACCATTTTGGTTATTATTCCCATTAGCATTACTAGTGCTACCATTGTTTTGGTTGTTATCTCTATGGTATGGATTGGTCTGAGTACCAGAATTCGTAGTACCTGTCGTAGCAGTTGGCGCATACATATGATACATAATACCATCCTCTTCTCTACTAGAAGTATAGACATAACTTGCAATTTCTGGGTGTTCTTTAATAGATTCAGCTGTCACAGCAGCACCTGTAAGTGCATCTTTAATATCTACAGGTCCACCATTTTTAAATGTTGCATAGTGGACTTCTTTAACCGTAGAAGTTGTTGTAGCCGTTGTTGCCCCTGTTTCGGCAGCTTTTACTTGTTGAACTGTAGCCATAGCTAGCACTGAAGTGGCTAGCAAGATACCTGTTAGTGTTTTCTTCATGAGAAGAACCTCCTTTATTAAATGGTTAAATTTATATAGATTATATCTCTTTCCTATAATAAATGCAATAAAAAACATAAAAAGTGTAGAAATATTTAACAATAACAGAAAGAGAGCAGTTTGAACCACTCTCTTTGTTATTTTATACCCATTCACCGTTGGCATTTACATAGTAACCATCGACTGTAGTGCTTACTGCAAGGGCACCTGAACTATAAGCATAGTACCATTTACCACCAACTTGGAACCAGCCAGTTACCATAGCACCTGAACCTTTAAGGTAGTACCATGAATCACCTACTTTAGCCCAACCTGTTTGCATAGCACCTGAGTTGTTTAGGTAGTACCAAGTACCACCATCTTGCAACCAACCTGTTTGCATTTCGCCTGAACCGTTTAGATAGTACCAAGTGCTACCATCTTTAACCCACCATTTTTGCATGATGCCTTCAGCGTTAAAGTAATACCACTTACCGCCATCTTGTAACCAGCCAACTTGACGTTTGCCTTCTTTATTTACATAAATCCAGTTACTATCAACTTTATTCCAGCCAGCTTTTGTATTAGATTCATCTGTTAAGAAATATGTTTTACCATCAACGGTAATTTCCCCAAACTTACGTTCACCTTCTTCAGTGACATAGTAATACTTATCGCCAGCACCCTTGATAAGACCTGTCTTACGCTCACCTTCTGTAGTAATGTAATACCATTTTCCAGCACTATCTTTTACAATACCTGACTTGGTTGTACCGTCTTCAGCAAAGAAGTACCATTTATCACCTACCTTATGCGCTCCAATTGTCACAACACCATCTTTGACAAAATAAGTTTTTCCATTTTCAGAGATAATCTCTGTCTTACGAGCTCCATCTGACACAAAATAATAGGTTTTTTCTCCTACTTTAATGAAACCAGTTTTCTTAACACCTTGTCCGTCTAGATAGTAACGTTCAGATGTGTTTTCAAGAACTCCGTGAGCCATAACACCTTCACTATCAAAATAGTAAGTTTTTCCATCAACATTAGCCCAACCTTTTACAGGATTTCCTTTATAGTAAAGATAACGATTACCAGCAGACACACGCCATTTTACATCTTTATCAGAAGTTTTATAGCCTTGAGTATTTAACTCACTGACAGACGCATCGGGATCGTTTACATAATCATCAATCTTTGTCCCTTTCTCAACGAATAAGTAGTATTTTCTTCCCCCTTCAACATAGGCACGTTGAAATTCAAATCCTTCAATTGTCGAATGTTTAGAGATCGGCTGATTCCCATCTTCAAAAAATACTGTCTTACGTTCTTGTGAACGACCATTAATCACTGTGATCCACTCAGTTCTATAAACAACTTCTTCCGCACTTACTGGACGAGCTGTAATTGCAGAGTAACTGGTTAAAACTGCTGCACTTGCCATTGTCAAGCTAGCTACTGCTAGGGCTAAAGCTTTTTTATTTTTCATATGAGCATTCTCCATGTTTAAAATTTTAGGTAATAAACCTAGTTTTATTGTATCTTATTTTTTAAAAAAATTCTAAAAAAAACTGAACTTTTTATGGAAAAAATAAAAAGCAGAAGAAATCTCCTGCTTTTTTGATTAAACTAGATTATTTAACCCATTCACCGTTTCCGTTTACAGTGTATCCACCTACAGTAGTATTAACTGCAAGGGCACCAGAACCGTCAACGTAGTACCATTTACCAGCAACTTCAAACCATTGGCTAGCTTTCATAGCACCTGATGCTTCAAGGAAGTACCATTTGCCACCGTGTTGCAACCAACCAGTTTCCATAGCACCTGAACCATTTAGGTAGTACCAAGTGTTACCATCTTTAACCCACCATTTTTGCATTACGCCTTCAGCGTTAAAGAAGTACCATTTACCGTCGATTTGTTTCCAACCAGTAACTTGTTTGTTGTTGTCATAGTAGTGCCAGCCGTTTTCACCTTGAACCCACTCAGTACGAACAACATTGTAGCTGTCAGTTTTTTCAATTTCAACTGATGCATTTACATACATATCATTATTTTCGTTACGTCCAACTGCATCTGCTGTAAATAGTGAAGATTTTGTTAGGCGCTCAGGTAAAAAGTAACCTTTTGGTACTGTCAAAATACGGTAAACCGCTACTCCACCCTCGTGTAATTCAAACTCAGCATCACCTGCTTCATTTGTCTTAGCACTTACAAGAGCTGGGGCATCTTTAACAGGTTTTCCACCTTGAGCATTCAAGAAATCTTCAGTAGTTTTGTAAACTAATAGCTCAAATTCAACACCTGCAACTGGTGCACCTTGTTTATCTTTAACGTTGATACGTCCATGTGTTCCATTTGTGAATGGTACAACCTTTTGAACTTTACCATCTTTAAGATTAAATTGGCTATCATATGGATTAGATACTTTATCCTTGAATTGATTGTTAGGATTAATTACCAAATAAGTATAAGTAGAACCATCTGCATATTGAACAGATACTACTTTATCTCCATTTGCTAGAACTTGTTCAGCACGGTTAGTTTCAGTTGCTTTTTCCACTTGTGAAGGATCGTAAGTTTTTTCAACTTTTCTAACTGATGCTGCTTCTTCAGGTGTCAATTGTCTGTCAGCTGAAACAGCTTGTACAGCACCAAATGCTGCAAGAGCGACTGCGCTTGTCAATAAAACTTTTTTCATCGTTTTATCTCCTTTATTTTTCTTTAAAATATTTTTTCGTAAGACTATCTTACTACCATACAGTATATAAATATTTGCAGGATTTGTCAAGGGTTTTCATCAACTTTTTACCTATTTTTTTCAAAAAAGGGGAAAAAACGTCTTTGTGAGATGAAATACTCTTCAAATACCGTATCTCACAAGTGAAAATCTCACAAATTTCTTAAACCCTGAGTCAAACCTCACATATCTAATCCATATCGATAGTTGGATAGAACTCACTTCCATGATATTATCCTATAACCCCTTCCAAATGTCAAGCAAAAATGACAAGTATTTTAGAAATAACTCGCCATTTCATTAACTTTCTACTATTTAAAATGTGACCTCATAGCAAGGACTCAAACTCAGCGACAGTCATGCCTAATTGCTCGCTAGCAACCTCGGAAGTCAGAAGACCTTGACGGACTAGATTTACTAAACCTACTTTTAATCCCTCTTCAATGCCTTCTTCGCGCCCTTTTTCAATACCCTCTGCACGGCCACGTTCAAGTCCACGCTCTAAACCTTGTTCAAGACCTTCCGCTCTAGCTGTTTCCAAGGCATAGTCATGAGCGAGTAAGGCTTGTTCTTCACGCCTGCGTTGTTCACTAAACATTCTCCTGTCCTCCTCGGACCAGCTCTTGTAGTCCAGCAGTTGGTCTGCCTGGCTGATGGCTCGCTCGGGTTCTTGGGTAAAGGGTTTATTCCCGAAAAACTCCAACCACGGCTTGCGAACCTCGTCTTTGCTGGTTTCTCTGTATTTTTAGGTCTTATTTATGATGGTCTTTCAATAATTCTTCAAACTCAGAGACAGTCATGCCCAATTGCTGACTGGCAACCTCTGCTGTTAAAAGATGCTGGCGAACAAGATTTGCTAACATAACAAAACCACCTTCCGCCCTAGCAGTTTCCAAGGCATAGTCCTGTGCTAACAAGGCCTGTTCTTCTCGCATACGTAGTTGACTAAACATTTTCCTGTCCTCCTCGGACCAGCTCTTGTAGTCTAGCAGTTGGTCTGCCTGGCTGATGGCTCGCTCGGGGTGCTGGGTAAAGGGTTTATTCCCGAAAAACTCCGACCATGGCTTGCGAACCTCGTCTTTGCTGGTTTCTCTGTATTTTTAGGTCTTATTTATGATGGTCTTTCAATAGCTCCTCAAACTCAGCAACAGTCATGCCCAATTGTTCACTCGCAACCTCCGAAGTCAGAAGACCTTGGCGGACCATATCCAGAAAGGCAAAAAGTTTCCCTTCTTCCCTTCCTTCAACTTTCCCACGCTCCAGTCCCTGTTCAATCCCTTCTGCACGACCACGTTCAAGACCACGTTCTAAGCCTTTTTCTTCAGCTTGTTCCAAGGCATAGTCCTGTGCCAACAAGGCTTGTTCTTCACGCATACGTAGTTGACTAAACATTTTCCTGTCCTCCTCGGACCAGCTCTTGTAGTCCAGCAGTTGATCTGCTTGGCTGATGGCTCGCTCGGGTTGTTGGGTAAAGGGCTTGTTCCCGAAAAACTCCAACCACGGTTTGCGAACCTCGTCTTTGCTGGTTTCCCTGTATTTTTTTAATTCCAAGAATGCCATCTTGACTAGATGGTTTTCCTGACCGTTACTTGTGATAGTTAATACCTCACCTGTCATATCCTCGCGCATACTAAAGCTATGGAAAGCCAAGTCATCTGAGAAGTAATTACTATCCACGATAGCGATAGCATATACTGGTGCGATGTGTTTGTAACTCTGGTGGGTATCACCTTCTCGTTGGCGAATTTTTTCGAGATTTTGATTGACCTGACTACATAAATAAGCCCACAGGCGATTGATGAAAAAATTCTGATGATGTACCTGTATTTCGATAATAACTTGAGTTCCATTATCTAACTCCGCTAAAACATCTATACTAGTATAGAAATCTTGCGCCGAATAGGGCATGGAAGGCAAGACGTGAATGTTGCTTCCCTCCAAAATGGTCACATTTTTTGCTGGCAAGTCCAGCATATCGCGGATAAATTGACAAGTGATTTCTGGATTGCTAAAGATTTTTTTAGCAACCAAGTCATTAGTTGGGCTGATGCCCGGATGACGTAATGTCATACTTTCTCTCCTTTCATTATAGCACATTTTTAAATCTAGGTTTACTAGATTTGATGCTTCTATCTATTTATTCGGAAAAGAGACGAAAAAAATAAAAGTTATTAAAACTATTGTTTATCCTTAATTTTATCTGTACTAAAAGAGGGTTTGACACCTAATTTTTAAAATTAAAACACCCTGAATCCAGATACGGTTTGAATCAGCTTAACTTGTTCTTGATATTCTTGTTCGAGTTTCCGAATCATGGTTTCTAAGTCTTCTTTGCAGATGGCAAGAACATCATAGTGCTCCTTGATGATTCTGATTTTCTCACCTTGTTCAGGTGTTACATCGTCCGCTATAGTAATTCCAAAATCTCGCATCTTATCCTTCATTCATCTTGGTAATCAACTTCTTAATGTTTGGTTTCTCATCTGGATTGTCAAAGATTCTCTGAATAATAACTTGAGTAAAAAATCATTCCTTAGTTCAACCGATCCACAATATATCTTTCCAATTGCTTGGCAAACCAATCTTACTAGATAATATGATATTTGACTTTTCCATCAACTGTGCCTCTAAAGTCGTCAAAAAATCGTTCCAATCTTGAACAAAAGAATGTGAATGATGTTGTATAAGATTTTTCATAGCTAAAAGATAAGCAAATAAATCGTTATTATGCGTCTTTTTCTTTTTAGTCTCTGCATTCTTGTTTATTTGACGCAAATCAGCTGAAAAGAAACTTGGACTTGCTATTGTAAAATTTTGACCATATAGTCTTAAATGATGTGCTGTCCTATTTCTCATATGCCATGTAGCTGAAACCCAGCCAAATAATTTACTCTGGATTTCTTCTCCATGAATTTTAGAATTTACCACACCAGTTGATAAAAATGTAGTATCTATCCAATACTCCCGGTACTCTTTTTTCAGTGCACTTATAAAACGAGTTGTTTCCCCAAAAGTCATCTCTTGAAAAAGCACCCAAATTGGGAACTTAGAACCTTTATTTTTGATATGATGCTGTATTGACAGACTTTGATTCTCTGATAAATGTTTTTCTATAATTGAAATAAATTCGTTATATAATTCAGAGTTTTCATAAATAGTTTCATCCAAGTAACACTCACCTTTTTGATATTTTCCATTATATTGCTGACAAAGCGATTCAATAAAAGTTGATTTTATAAACTGCTCTAATCTACCAGAAAATATAAACAGAAACTGTGACAACCAGTCATTAAATTCATACAATGAAATCGCTGCTTGAAATTTTCCTTTATGAAGATTATCTGGAACCTGTTTAATAAAAGCAGAAAACGAATAGTAATTATGGCAACGTAAAAAATTTTTGGAATCTAGTTCCTCTTCAGGTGACATATCTAGCTTATCTGAAAGATAACTTACCAAATCTTCAAGAGGTAAAAATGCTTTCATTTCTCTCTTTAAATCTCTTAACAAAGAAATACTATTATCAGTTGTGTACATCATTAACCTTCTAAATTTATAAAAAAATGACTCCAGTTGCTATGAAACAGGGAGCAAAAGGAGTGCTTGTATCTAAATACTATACTATTCTATAAAAAAAGTCAAGTCAACTTGATATTTTTTCAATTTGTGTCTAATTGTTCACTCGTAAATTCGGAAGGCAAAGCATGTTGTCATACTAAATCAATAAAGGCAAAGATTTATCCTTCAACTTTCCCGCGCTCCAGTCCTTGTTCGATACCTTCCACCCTAGCAGTTTCCAAGGCATAGTCCTGTGCTAACAAGGCTTGTTCTTCACGCCTGCGTTGTTCACTAAACATTCTCCTGTCCTCCTCGAACCAGCTCTTGTAGTCCAGCAGTTGGTCTGCTTGGCTGATGGCTCGCTCGGGGTGCTGGGTAAAGGGTTTATTCCCGAAAAACTCCAACCATGGCTTGCGAACCTCATCTTTGCTGGTTTCTCTGTATTTTCTTAATTCCAAGAACGCCATTACTGTGATGGTATTACAAAAGTGCTTCAAACTCCGCTACTGACATACCCAATTGTTCACTCGCGAATTCGGAAGTTAAAACATGTTGGCGTACTAAATCTAGAAAGGTAAAGATTTTCCCACGCTCTAAACCTTGTTCAATACCTTCTGCACGACCACGTTCTAAGCCCTTTTCCTCAGCTTGTTCCAAGGCATAGTCCTGAGCGAGTAAGGCTTGTTCTTCACGCCTGCGTTGTTCACTAAACATCTTCCTGTCCTCCTCGGACCAGCTCTTGTAATCTAGCAGTTGGTCTGCTTGGCTGATGGCTCGCTCGGGTTGTTGAGTAAAGGGCTTATTACCAAAAAACTCCAACCACGGCTTGCGAACCTCGTCTTTGCTGGTTTCTCTGTATTTTTTGAGTTCCAAGAACGCCATCTTGACCAGATGGTTTTCTTGTCCATTGTTTGTAATTGTTAAAATCTCACCTGTCGTGTCCTCGCGCATACTAAAGCTATGGAAAGCCAAGTCATCTGAAAAGTAATTGCTATCCACAATGGCAATTGCGTATACTGGTGCGATATGTTTGTAACTCTGATGGGTATCACCTTCACGCTGACGAATTTTTTCAAGATTTTGATTGACCTGACTGCACAGGTAAGCCCATAAACGATTGATGAAAAAATTCTGATGATGAACCTGAATTTCGATGATAACTTGCGTACCATTATCCAACTCCGCCAAAACATCTATACTTGTATAGAAATCCTGTGCCGAGTACGGTAAGGAAGGCAAGACATGAATGTTACTTCCCTCCAAAATGGTCACATTTTTAGCTGGTAAATCCAGCATATCGCGAATAAATTGACAAGTGATTTCTGGATTGCTGAAAATTTTCTTAGCAACCAAATCGTTGGTCGGGCTAATGCCCGGATGTCTGAGAATCATCCTTTTCCTCCTTCTATTATAGCACATTTTTAAATCTAAGCTCACTAGATTCACTGCTACTATCTATTTATTCGGAAAAAAGACGAAAAAACCTGAGAATTATCTCAGGCTTGGTCATTAAATCTTTTTCTCAATACTGAAAAGTGGAGAGAGTGGGCGTTTTTCATGGATACGTACAATAGCATCCCCTAGGAGATGAGCGATTGAAATTTGCTCAATCTTATCAATCAAACGCTCTTCTGGCAGATAGATGGTATCCAAAACAACCAATTTCTTGATAGCTGATTTTTGGATATTGTCCATAGCAGGACCAGAAAGAACTGGGTGCGTACAGCTTGCATAGACTTCAACAGCACCAGCTTCTGCAAGAGCATCTGCCGCATGACAAATCGTTCCAGCAGTATCAATCATATCATCAATCAAGATACAAGTCTTGCCTTCGACCTTACCGATGATGTTCATGACTTCACTGGTATTCATCTTATCAACGCTACGACGTTTGTCTATGATAGCGATAGATGTTTTCAAAAATTCTGCTAACTTACGAGCACGAGTCACCCCTCCATGGTCTGGGCTGACAACCACATAGTCAGAACCAACCATGCCACGACGCTCAAAATAATCCGCAATCAGAGGAGCTCCCATCAAATGATCCACAGGAATATCAAAGAATCCTTGAATCTGCGCAGCATGCAAGTCGATGGTCAATAAACGATCCACTCCAGCTACTTCAAGCATATTTGCGACAAGTTTTGAAGTGATTGGCTCACGCGCTCTCGCCTTTCTATCCTGACGTGCATACCCATAGTAAGGCATGACAACATTGACAGATTCTGCACTCGCACGCTTCAAAGCATCCACCATAATCAAAATTTCAAGCAGATTGTCATTTACAGGCGAACTAGTTGATTGTAGGATAAAGACGTGTTTCCCACGGATTGATTCTTCGATGTTGACCTGAATCTCTCCATCTGAAAATTGACGGACACTTGATTTCCCCAACTCTATCCCAATCTCCTGCGCCACACGTTCTGCCAATTCTTTATTAGAAGAAAGGGCAAACAGCTTTAAATCAGAAAAAGACATGATTTCCTCCGGTATATATGTATCGCTTGTGCTTTTCACAAGATTTTTCCATCTACCATTGTAGCGCTTTTTACACTATTTTTCAATCAAAAATAAAAGAAGGGCACCATATTTGTACCCTTGCATCATTCTTTTGAAAAATATTCTAGTTCATCAACTCATCGTGCTTCTCAACAAAACGATAAGCCTGATAAAAACCATAGAGAGTAATAGCCGTAACCACTGGAATCGCTAAAGGCAACTCTGTCTCCAATTCAACAAAAGGAGAGTTAAACAAGAAATGAGTTCCCAAGGCTAAAGCTAAGAAAATAAGCCCCTCTTTCTTGCCAACCTTCTGTCCTTTATAGGCTCTGTAAAGCAAGTAAACACCTACTACAGCCAGGCCTGAAAAAGTCCAGTGAGAGGCAATTCCTGAGATGATACGCTCTAAAATCCTCGAAATAGTAAAGTCAAATCCCTCTGGCAAATCCGTACGAATGTAGCCAATATCCTCAATCATTTGGAATCCCAAACCAGAAGCAATTCCTAGTAAAAACAAAGATTTTAATTTTCGCACAGGAATCAAAGCTAAAACAAAGACAAGTGGCAATAATTTCAAGGGTTCTTCTACCAAAGGAGCCACAATAGCACTTTCAAAGGCATTTAAAAATGCACTATCTGGAAAAAGAACGCCAAGCAAATCATGGATATAGGTATTCGCAAAGCTAGACAACCAACCTGAGAGGAACATTCCACCCAATAAAGACAAAATCAAGGCCTTCTTTGGCAATTCCCATTTTTTCCCAATACGGAAAAGGAAATAAAGAGCCGGAATCATGTAAAAGAGAGCTAGAAAGATAGAAACTCCCATTAGTCCATATTCCGCACCTGACATCGAACCGTCCGTATAGTAAATGGTTTCATACTGCAAACCAATACATAGCAATAAAATAAAAATAAATAAAATACTGTTTTTCTTCATACACTTTCTTTCTAAATGAATTTTTTACAATTCTACGACTGTCATACTTCCTGTATCCACATCGTAAATGGCACCAGAGATAGTGACATCGTCTGGTATTAGGGGAGACTCGATAAGCAATTGCATGTCCTCACGTACACTCTCCTCTATATCTTGGAAAGGCAAGAAGTCCTGGTCTGACACATCGACACCTAGTTCCTCTTTCAGATACTCCTGAAAAGGTCCATTTTCAAAGGTCTGAGCACCACAGTCGGTATGGTGCAATACCACAATCTCTCTTGTCCCCATTTGTTGCTGGGAAATAACTAGCGAACGAATCATGTCCTCGGTCACCCGACCACCTGCATTCCGCAAGATATGAGCATCCCCAAGTGCCAAGCCCAGAGCTTGCGCAACGTGCAAACGAGAGTCCATACAGGTCACAATAGCCACTCTTGTTTTGGGTTTAAGTGGCAGATTTAACTGCCCATGTAGGGCAACATAAGCCTGATTGGCTTGCATAAACTGTTCAAAATACGACACGATTCCCTCCTTGAAAATTTGATAGTCAAATATTTCTCCTATCTTATCATTTTTAAGAGGATTTGTCACGGATTATGCAAATACCTTTTTCAAAACTTCCTGAATCGTTGTCACCCCAATGACCTGAATTTCCTTGGGTGGAGTGATTCCTGTCAAGGAATTCTTGGGTACATAAATCTTAGTAAAGCCCAGTTTAGCAGCTTCGTTGATGCGTTGCTCGATACGATTCACGCGCCGAATTTCTCCTGTCAAGCCCAATTCTCCGACAAAACATTCCTGAGGATTAGTTGGCTTGTCTTTGTAGCTCGAAGCAATAGCAACTGCAACGGCCAAGTCAATGGCAGGTTCATCCAATTTGACACCGCCAGCAGATTTGAGGTAGGCATCCTGATTTTGCAAGAGAAGCCCTGCCCGTTTTTCTAAAACAGCCATAATCAAGCTAGCACGATTAAAATCAAGTCCCGTCGTCGTACGCTTAGCATTTCCAAACATGGTCGGTGTTACCAAAGCCTGAACCTCCGCCAAAATCGGACGCGTCCCTTCCATGGTCACAACGATAGAGGAACCAGTCGCCCCATCCAAACGCTCTTCTAAGAAAACTTGACTCGGATTGAGGACCTCAACCAAACCGCCCGACTGCATCTCAAAAATCCCAATCTCATTAGTGGAACCAAAACGGTTTTTGACTGCCCTCAAGATACGAAAGGTATGGTGGCGCTCCCCTTCAAAGTAAAGCACCGTATCCACCATATGCTCCAACATTCTCGGCCCAGCCAAGGTTCCTTCCTTGGTCACATGACCTACGATAAAGATGGCAATGTTATTGGTTTTGGCCAGCTGCATAAGTTCAGCTGTCACCTCACGCACTTGAGAAACAGACCCCTGCACCCCTGAAATCTCAGGAGACATAATGGTCTGAATGGAGTCAATAATGAGGAAGTTTGGCTGGATTCTTTCTACCTCAGCTCGAACACTCTGCATATTGGTCTCTGCATAGAGATAAAACTCGCTATCAATATCTCCCAAGCGTTCCGCTCGCAACTTGATTTGCTGGGCAGACTCCTCCCCACTGATATAGAGAACCGTTCCCACTTGGGACAACTGGGTTGAGACTTGTAGGAGAAGGGTTGATTTCCCGATTCCAGGATCCCCACCGATAAGAACGAGACTTCCCGGTACCACTCCGCCTCCAAGTACACGGTTGAATTCCTCCATGTCCGTCTTGGTTCGATTGACGTTGATAGAAGTCACCTCAGCCAGTTTCATGGGCTTGGTTTTCTCACCTGTCAAGGACACACGCGCATTCTTGACCTCGGCAACCTCAACCTCTTCTACAAAAGAAGACCAAGACCCACAGTTGGGACAACGTCCCAGATATTTAGGGGAATTATACCCACAATTTTGACATACAAATGTCGCTTTTTTCTTTGCGATGATAAACCTCTTTCTATATCTCTAACTCACACTCAATCACTTGGCAAAAATCAATCTTCTCATTTGGCACAAACTGACGCATGAGCATATTGTGAGTTACCACTATCACGGTCTGGTAATCTCGATACTTATCCATGCATTCTAGAAAACGAGACTTCATCTCCGCAGCTGTCTCATATCGAATAGGACTATTAGGAAGTAACTCCCCCTTATTTTCTAGAAACATAGTACGAGCTTTTTCAAAATTATCTGTGCCACTTTCATAGACCTGCCATTCATGTAATAAAGGCTCTACTCTTAAAGGAAGTCCCATAGCACAGGCCACATAAGAAGCCGTTTCTAAAGCTCTTGTGACTGCAGAAGATATGATTATTTCAGCTGAAGGTAGTAAAGGATTTTTCCTCAGTTCCTGAGCTTGCTGCCGTCCCTTCACAGACAAGGGCGCCAAATCTATCCCAAATCCCGTATAAGAACGCTCCTCTAACTCACGGTAATCTGGCTCCCCATGACGTACAAAGATAATTTTCATCCTAGTGCCCAGTCGATCCAAATCCACCAGTTCGCACGCCATCAGCTGCATCCCCATCTGCAATTAAGAAAGAAGCAAAGACAGCCTGGACCACACGTTCCCCAACTTCAAGAACAACCTCTTGGTCTGTGATATTCTTCATCTGCGCAAAAATATGCCCTTCATTCCCAGGATTTCCATAATAATCCCCATCAATGACACCAACCGAGTTAATCAAGACCAAGCCCTTCTTACGAGGATTTGAAGAGCGATCATAAAGGTAAAGAACCTCAGTCGGCTGCATATAGGCCTTAACCCCTGTCGGAACCAAGACAATCTCTCCTGGAGCGATAACTGTGCGCACAGCAACCTTTAAGTCGTAACCAGCCGCATGCGCTGTCTCACGCTTGGGCAATAAATTTTCATCTGTAAAACTAGAAACCAATTCAAAACCACGAATTTTCATCATCTTCTCTTTTCTATTATCATTTATTCTAGATTATTCTATCTTATTTATTCGGAAAAAGCACGAAAAAAAGAGCACACAATTCAAATCGCTTAGGGCTGCTGGATTCCTCCCCTGACCCGCTTCACGCAGAACTGTTGCTCCACTATTTATTATATCACATTCCTATTCATTTTAAAAGAAAAATTATTTTTTCCGTCTATTTCTAAAAAAATCCTGCATAATAGCTGCACATTCATCTTCCAAAATTCCCGTTTCAACCTCCACACGATGATTGAGACGCTCATCTGTCAAGATATCGTACAAACTCCCAGCAGCGCCAAATTTCTGGTTTTTAGCCCCATAGACCACGTTTGGAATACGGGCAAGTCCAATCGCCCCACTGCACATGACACAAGGCTCAATGGTCACAAAAAGCGTGCAATCCAGCAAGCGCCAGCTCTCCTCACTCAGATTCGCATTCTCTATGGCCATAATTTCCGCATGCATAACCGCTCGCTGCAGTTCCTCACGCGCATTATGCCCACGGCCAATGATTTCTCCGTCCTTGACAATCACACAACCAATTGGAATTTCATCGTGTTCAAGAGCAATCTCAGCCTCTTTCAATGCCTCTCTCATGAAGACTTCTTTTTCTTCAACTGTATAATTCATCCGTTTCTCTTTTCCTACTTATCGATTTTATTATTATATCATGATTCCCAAGACAAAAAAAGCCACCGAATGCGGTGACTTTATAGGGAGATTATTATGAAAAAGAAAAGTTTAGGATATTTGTTACAACAAGTTAGGAGGTCTTCTTGTAACTGTCTATAGTATACCCGACCTATCTTAAACAAATCTTAAAAATCTCTTAGGACCAAACACTTTCTAAAATATTTGTTTGTTCACGACCAGGACCTACTGAGAAAGTAGAAATACGAACACCAACCAATTCACTCACACGACGAACATAGTTACGCGCATTCTCAGGAAGATCTTCCAAATTACGAACTCCAGTGATATCTTCTGACCAACCTGGCAACTCTTCATAGATAGGTTTGCAACGTTTCAATTGCTCAAGACTAGCTGGATAGTAGTCAATACGTTGACCGTCAAGATCATAGGCCACACAGATTTTCACTGTATCTAAACCACTCAAAACATCGATAGAGTTCAATGAAAGATTAGTAATACCAGAAACACGACGACTATGGCGCATCACAACTGAGTCAAACCATCCCACACGACGTGGACGACCAGTTGTTGTACCATATTCATGACCGACTTCACGGATACGTTCTCCCACTTCATCAAATAATTCAGTTGGGAAAGGACCATCTCCTACACGACTCGTATAGGCTTTACATACACCAACAACCTTGTCAATCTTGCTTGGACCGACACCAGAACCAATTGTCACACCACCAGCTACAGGGTTTGATGACGTAACAAATGGATACGTACCTTGGTCAATATCTAGCATAACACCTTGTGCACCTTCAAAAAGTACACGTTTACCATTATCAAGCGCATCATTCAAGATAACAGATGTGTCTGTCACATACTTCTTGATTTGTTGACCATATTCGTAATATTCTTCAAAAATATCATCGAAAGCAATGGCTTTACTGTCATACAATTTTTCAAAAAGACGATTCTTTTCAGCAAGGTTACGTTCTAAACGCTCACGGAAAATGTCTTTATCCAAAAGATCTGCGATACGAATCCCAACACGAGCAGCCTTGTCCATATAAGCTGGACCAATTCCCTTGATTGTAGTACCAATCTTATTGTCGCCCTTAGCTTCTTCTTGCAAACGATCCAACTCGATATGATAAGGCAAAATGACATGCGCGCGATCAGAAATACGTAAGTTATCAGTTGTAACACCTTCCTCATGAAGATAGCTCAACTCTTTCACAAGAGATTTAGGATTTACAACCATACCATTCCCAATAACAGAGATTTTTTCAGGGAAGAAAATCCCAGATGGAATCAAGTGCAATTTAAACTTCTTACCATCAATCACAATCGTGTGACCAGCATTATCACCACCTTGGTAACGCGCAATCACTTCTGCATTCGCTGAAAGGAAGTCTGTAATCTTCCCTTTACCTTCATCACCCCATTGGGTACCTACAACAACAACTGAAGTCATAATCTTGTCTGAGCCCTCAGGCTCTTCCTTTCTCACATACATGGCAGGAATCTCACCCGCAATTATATCTTACAATTTATTATAAGAAAAAATCGCCTTTTTATCAAGAAGAAACAATAGAAAGATTTGCTATTTCCAACTATTAAAAAATGATTTATAAAAAATTCCGGCTATTTATCATTATTTTGCCACAAAAAGTTAAATTTGTTCGGAAATTAACTCAGACTATCTCAACAAGAAATAAAACCTTGTTTCATTATCATCTTTTCAAGATACAAACGATAAGCAACACGATAATGGTAAACGATAAAATCCCTACGACACCCAATGCCATATCTAACTAAATAATAAACCAAAAATTTAAAATGAAAATGTTCCCATTCCCAACTATTATCAAAGAAAGTAGCATACTCTTCTTCGATACTGTCATAGAAATCAGTCATCTGATCATAAATACTTTGTAGCATAAGCATACACTCCTTTACTTTTTATGATCTTATTCTAACAAAAAATTATAAAAAGTTATTAATAATTCCTGAATTGTTAAAATACCAACCTCAACAAGAGAAAAAATAGGAAAAGTTGACAGAATAGAAACAAATTTACTACCTGAATTTCAAAAGATTAAAGTCCTAAAAAGACCGCCTTAAAACTTTTGGGTAAACCCTATTATAACTATAATGTTTTTATATAGGTATTATGGATCTGATTTTGTAGTATAAAAAAATTCAAACCATAATTCTTCTTAGAAAACGTCGTTTTAAGTGCTATCATTGCTCGAAAATGATGGTGGCTGAGACTTCTATCGTCAAGAAGAATCACCAAATTTCTCGTATTATCAACCAAAAAATTGCTCAGAAGCTGATTGAAAAAACTTCTATGACCGATATTGCTCATCAGCTGTCTATTTCAACTTCAACTGTTATTCGCAAGCTCAATGACTTCCGGTTTAAGCATGATTTTTCTTACCTCCCTGAGATTATGTCCTGGGACGAGTACTCCTTTACCAAGGGAAAGATGAGCTTTATTGCGCAAGATTTTAAAAAACTCAACATCATCGCTGTTCTTGAGGGAAGAACACAAGCCATCATTCGAAATCACTTTCTTCGATACGATAGAGCTATTCGTTGTCAGGTAAAAATCATTACTATGGATATGTTTAGTCCCTACTATGACTTGGCTAAACAGCTTTTTCCGTGTGCCAAAATCGTTCTAGATCGCTTCCACATTGTACAACATCTAAGCCGTGCTATGAGTCGTGTGCGTATCCAAATCATGAATCAATTGGATCGAAAGTCTCATGAATACAAGGCTATCAAGCGTTACTGAAAGCTCATTCAACAAGATAGTCGTAAACTCAGTGAGAAACGTTTTTATCGCCCTACTTTTCGTATGCACTTAACAAATAAAGAGATTCTTGACAAGCTTTTGAGCTATTCAGAAGACTTAAAACACCACTATAATCTCTATCAACTCTTACTTTTTCACTTTCAGAATAAGGATGCTGACAAATTTTTCGGACTCATTGAGGACAATCTAAAGCAGGTTCATCCTCTTTTTCAGACTGTCTTTAAAACCTTTCTCAAGGACAAAGAGAAAATCGTCAATGCCCTTCAATTCCCCTATTCAAACACTAAACTGGAAGCGACCAATAATCTCATCAAACTTATCAAACGAAATGCCTTTGGTTTTCGGAACTTTGAAAACTTCAAACAACGGATTTTTATCGCTCTGAACATCAAAAAAGAAAGGACGAAATTTGTCCTTTCTCGAGCTTAGCTTTTCTTCAACTCACTACAGTTGACAAAGAGGTAAAAAAAAGAGGTCTTGACCTCTTTTAATTATCTACTCCGCCAGTAGGACTCGAACCTACGACATCATGATTAACAGTCATGCGCTACTACCAACTGAGCTATGGCGGAATAAAGCTAAGCGACTTCCATATC
>NZ_VMMM01000021.1:0-2579 GCF_013277195.1 Streptococcus sp. 2579 | reverse complement strand
CCAGACTACGAACATAGACGTGCCTTGAGCCTTAGAGCCACAAAGGTTTGAGAAGGGTTTGAGGGGTGCGATATTTCGGCGACAAATTCGCTAAAAAATAACTTTTTGTGCGACAAGTGTTGACTAAGTATTCCAAAAGTGTTACACTATTCTCGAAAAGGAGGGGATTTGTATGGCAACCCAAAAAAAGAGAGTCGCGCTTAGCCTCGCAGATGAGGTTGCGAAACAACTTGAGGAAATCGCAAAAGAAAAAGGCTTGAGTAAATCAGCCTTAGTTACTGTTTGGATTGAAAAAAATCAGGAAGGAAAACGATAAAAAAAGAGCCTTTTGGCGAAGGCTTTGAGAATTGTTGTTAAAGGTATTATACCATGCCTAAAGAAAAAAGTCGATATTTTGTATTTCTATTATATCCCGATACGTTGCCTGAAAACTGGGAGATAGAACTAGAAACTTTGGGGACAGCTATTGCAGTTTCTCCCCTGCACGACAAAGATAAAAGTAAGGTAGAAGGGCAAGAATACATCAAGCCACACTACCACTGTATATATATTGCAAAAAATCCAGTAACTGCGGACTCTGTAAGAAAGAAAGTGCAGAGAGTATTAGGGCAACAAGCCATTGCAAAAGTACAGGTCTGTCTGAATGTTGGAAATGCTTATTTGTATTTAACGCATGAATCCAAAGACGCGAAAGCTAAAAATAAACATGTGTACGATAAGCAAGAAATTAAACTGCTCAATAACTTTGATATAGACCGATATGTTAGTTTGGATAGTGCTGAAAAAGATGATTTGCTAGACCTGATTTGTGAGGTTATAGCACATTATGAGTTGGCCAATATACTTGAATTAAAAGATTTTGTAGACAGGTATGGGCCACAAGTTGGCTTGGCAAGTATGAAGGTAGTAAATAAGATTTTGAGGTCACATACAGGATTGGTGCGCCTATATTTTGATGGTTCGTATCAGACAAGGAAGAACGGCCTTAAGAGAGTAGAGGAACAAATAGAAAGCGGAGAAGGAGAAAATCATGGCAGAAAAGAAGGCGAGATATAGACTACAAGGTACAGTAGATATTTCTGAATATGAGCAGTTCCAGAGGGTCAAGGAAAAATATGAAACGCAACAGACCTATGGGGTTAAACAGACAGATGGAGCTTTTATAATGGCTCTTGCTATGTATTGGGATAAGAATAATTGATAAGGTAGCCTGATATGGCTATCTTTTTTGTTGACTTAAACAAGCTAAAGGAGTATAATGAAAATATACTCCAAACGTACCACTCCAAATGTACCAACACAGAGGAGGATATGGAGCAGAAAGGAGCGGCGATGATTACATTAGCTAAACTGAAAGAAAAAGTAAAACTGCTTGATATAGATGCGGGTGTGCTGGCGCTGATGCCTGATTATGGCATAAGAGAGAAATCAAAGGAAGTAAAAGTAGTTTGTAAAAAACTTGAAAGGAGCATAAGTGAAAAGAACTGGGTGAACTGTATAGTTTTGTTAGGAGAAATAGAAAAGTTTGAAAACTATTATCGGAATTGGTTGATTGATAGGGAGGGAGAAGAGAACAGTGAAGTATTGGAAGCAATGCATGAATATATAGTAGAACTAGAGATAGGAATTGAAGAAAGATTGAGAGAGGGCAAGAAAAAATGCCGAGGAAGACGCGTGAAATTAGTGAGGTCAAAAAATCCTTCGTTCAAAGACTCTTTAAGACGGAAATTTTCGAAGAACGAGGAGATTTGAAGGATTTATCGCTCCAGGAGTTAGAAGAGGCTCTAGGAGATGTAGAAACGCTTAAAACAGACCTTGGAGCGATGAGTCGGTGTCTTATGGAGGAAATGAGGAAAAAGATAAGGGAAGAAGGAAAAACGAAAAATATTAAAAAAATAAACTTTAAGAGGAAAGAGGTAAATCAATAATGGAAAGTGTTAAAGTAGCTGTTGTAGCAATATCGCAGAAGAAAGAAAAGGAAAAGGGCTGGATTAAGGTTGCGACACTTGATGGAAGGTCATGGACGGACATGGGAGCTCATTTTGACAAAGAAGAGTTTGGAGAACTCTTCTGTGAGGATAGAGCTGGTTTGTATGAAATTGAATTCAAGAACGTTGCGAATTTTGGGGAGAATTCAAAATTCGAAGTGGTAGCGGCCAAGTGTTTGGTAACCTTTAATGAGTTGGTAAAAAGGGCGGAGGGGAGTAGATAAAATAAACACAAAAAATCGTTTTGATCAAAATTTTTTTCACTAGCTAAAGCTAGGGTGCAAAAAATTTTTAGCCACAACGATTTTTTTTGTAAAGATTTATATTTCAGGGCTAGCCATAGCTAGCCATTAGCGGTGAATGATATGGCTTGCCCATATCAGAGGCAGAGCCTAATCAATACTCTAGTTTTGGATTTTTTTGGAAAATTCGAGAAGTGATAGGACGAAAATGCCCTTGCCTAAAACCTCCTCGGAGGCGCGAAGCGGACGGCCTCCGAAATCCTATTAGTAAAAAATGGGAGAACAAATCAGGAGGGAGAGGGAGGGGGCGAGCGTTAGCGTACATGACCCCCCTTTTATGTTCCGAGTG
>NZ_VMMM01000020.1:0-57945 GCF_013277195.1 Streptococcus sp. 2579 | reverse complement strand
TCTGATGGCAATGCAGATGGGGTTCCAGGAACCTCGGATGAGGAAGACTCCAAGCAAGCTCTGACTGACCAGCCAGCTGAACTTAAACCAGCTGATGAGCTAAAAGCACAAGAGGCGCCGGCTGAAGAAGCTGAACAAGGGAAAGCTGTGTCTAAGCCTGCTGAGGTAGACTCTAACTCTAGCCAGCCAGAGTCTGCTCAAGAGAAGCCTCAAGCAGAGGGAGAAAAAGAGCAAGAACAGCCAGCTGCTGTTGCTAATACAGAGGCAGCCAAATCGACTCAAGGGAATCTGCAAGCTTTGTTGGCAAACCTAACCCTAGACTCTATGAAGGCTCTCCACGATGAAGTGGAAGCGGGTCTAGCAGCAGCTAATGCAGTTTTGAGCGACCCTAAAGCGACACAAGCGCAAGTTGACGAGCAAACAAGGGCTATGGAAGCCCTAATCAGCCGTGTCAACCAAGCCTTGACGCCTGCCCTAGAAAATCCAACAATCTTGGAAAAAGCAGGTCTAGCATCTACAGACCTCACATCTACAGGTATAACTTCTACCGGACTCGCTACTCCAGACGGAGCTGTGACCGAGCAACCAACCGGAGGGAAGCGTCGTAGAGGAGGAGGCTTGAGCGCGACAGCACCAGCTGCAACCCAAGACGCTTCATCTGCTGGAGGGAACGCAACTACTCCTGGAGCTAGCTCTAGCTCTCAAGCTACTCCACAGGCACTCCCAACCTACACCAACACAGAAGGTAAAAATGGTGTTTATGACCTAAAAAAAGAGTTAGAGTTTATCACTAATCAACTCCGAGCTAACAATGCGTCGGAAGATAAAATCCAAGCAGCCAAGGCAGCCGTTGATAAGTTCAATGAAGCCTTCTCTAAAGGAGACACTATCAGTCAATCAGATTTTGATGCGGCCTTAGCAGATCTGAAAAAATCACGTGAACTTATCGAAGGAGTTCTTGCTGAAAAAGAGGCTAATGGAGCGGTTGTTTCAAATCCCCTTGAACCACGGGTTTCTAAGAGGAATGAGTCTGGTTATTCACTTGATGATGATGAAGATGACATCGAACATGAGCAATCTTCAGATACAGAACCAACAACCATCCAACCGCGTTCGAACAGGACACCTCGCTCAGTTGATAGTGTTGGAATATATAATAATAAAAATAGGTACTACTTTGATAGAGGACAAGACCCCGCTAGTCCATATAGCCGATACACTTATGCGTTTTTTAATGAGCGTGCTGTCAGAGGTTCTGGAAATCCAGATAGAATTAGTAGACTACAAGGATATTTGAAAGAAACAGTAACCCCAACAACAGAAGGTTTTAGATGGAATATTGAGATTAACCCTGGAAGAAATGATTTAGATGGTATTAGCTTCATGTTTACGGTGCCTAACGGCCAAAATATTAAACAAGATACAGTAACAGTAACTAAAACCGATAACGCTGGAACAACTTCGAATTCAACCCAGGGTAGAGGTAATAATCAAGATATGGTTACTGGATCATTGAGTGCGGCTGGAGCAAACAGTGTAGTGAAGGGAACTCCCGAGAATACGAATGCTGCTGGAGTAGGAACTCCAGGAAGCCCTAATTACTATTTAGTAGGAAATGTAGATGAGTTTTATAGAAGCGGATTAGCAATCCGAAATACACAACCAGATGCATTCCACAGTAGAGGGGATAGCGAAACTGTACCAGCTAACTCAGAATTACAATCAAGAGCAGAAAGAGAGTTAGGAAATCAGAAACTACAGAGAATTAAAGATTCTAGAGGAGTAACTTATTACGGTAGAATAGCAGGGAATACGAGTTATACAATTACTTTCAAAACGCAAGGTAATAACGATTTAAATAAATTAGATTATTTATCTGTATTAAAAGGTATTAAAAATGGAGAAAAAACTTATTTAGGAAGTATAGTGCACGTTAGAACAGATAGTGAGAAGGGATTTGCTGATAAAAACATATATCGTCTTCAAGGTAATGGCTATTATGAAGTTGAACAAAATACGGCATATTATACGTCTAGATACCTAGGAGAAGGAATAAAAGTTAAAGAGAAAAATGGTAGCGCTGCTTATGCTTATGAAAGATATGAAGATAAGCCGTTAGATCCAAATGTTAAAGGAGTTTTAACGAATGGTGGTTTAGAAGGTTCTGACAAGGCTTTCGATATAGATGGTCAATCTTATGGTGATTATTATAACGAAGGTGATCAAAAGATAGATAAAGAGACTGCTAAAAATAATGTATTGAATAATGGACAAATCATCAGATGGTACAAAGGAGATAGTGAGCTTACTAAAGAACAAGTAACTTTAGATGCTATATCTACAGCAGGGGTTCACACTTATAAGTATAAAGTTTCGTATAATGATGGTTCCTCTAATGAAGGAGAAATCCATTTTGTAACAAAACCTAAAAAACCTGAAATAACAACAGATATAGAAACAAAACTAGGGCAAACACATGATGTTACAGTGAGAAATATTGAACCACATAGTGAGGTGACATTATATAGAAAAGGTGTAAATAATCAAGCTGATTCACTTATAGGTACAGTTACAGCTAACGGTCAAGGAAATCAAGTTACGTTTTCAAGAGTCAATCTTCAAGCTGGGACTTACTATGTGAAACAAAAAGTGGGAGGAAGTTGGTTAAATCGCCAAAATAGCAGTATTGAAGGAGTTTATTCTGATCCTTCTTCTGATAAAAAAGTAGACGGATTAAGAGTAGGGACTACTGGTTTCTTTGGTAGCGGTGATAGAATCGATAGAAAACCAATAGGAGAATATTTAGTAAAAGACAACCCAAGAGATGCGGAGTTACTCCACGCCTTTATAGCTGAGTCTCCAGATGGAATTAAAAATGTAGACGTGGAAAATCCAGACAACTTACCTGGATTCACTAAAAATCAACCGTCTAACGCATCTAGTGCCACAAGAAAAGGGATAAATGTACGTGTGCCGGCAAGAAATATTCAGGGTTCTTATAAACTTATATTTAAAGCAACTTCTAATAGTGGTGTAACGAAAACATTTACCACGGTTATTAACTATCCGCCAGCAGCCCCATCTTTTGAAACAACATCAGAAAACTTGAAAGGGAAAGCTCAAGAGAATCTAAAAACAACCCAGCCGCCTATCGTTATAAATGTAAAATCTGTGAGTGTTAGTAATGGTAGGGTGCAAGATGGTAAAAAATGGAAAGTCTTTTTGGTTAGAGGTGGACGCAATAATGATGATTATCCTTCTAAAGCAGTAGATTATGAAATTATCGCTGAAACAAATCCAAGAGATGGAGATGGAAGAGCCGAATTTACACCTGATACTTTCAAGGTGGATAAATTAGGAACTCACCCACTTCGACTTATAACTGCATTGATAGATGAAAAAACAGGAAAAATAGATGAAAACTTGGTTTCTACCTTGAGTACCGATAGTATACAAGCGACTAATCCAATAACAAAACACCAAATAAAGCCGGAAGTAAGTCAAGATCCAGATACTTTAGAAGTTACTGCCAAAGTTGGACAAGGTGGGGCTAATAGGGCGAGGGTTACTTATTTCCCTCCGGGAGTCTTTGGCGCTAACGAAACATTCACTAAAGTAGGAAATTCATGGGTCAAAGATTCACAAAACAATAACAATATAACTATTTCGAATAATTCAGATGGAACAGGGACAATCCATATTCCATACGGGACGAGTATAAAGAACTATCCAGTTGGAGTTAGTCAACGTGAAGAAGGACAAAGTCTAGATTCAGATAATAATAATGTAATAGTAAAAGGAGATGAAACGGCACCGAAGGTGAGTTTAGGAGATACTGTTCTTCCGACTACTGCAAATGATGCTACAACTCCGATATACAAGGTTGTACAAGGAAGTGCATTTGCACCGAAACTTAAGATTTGGGATAATATAGGTAGTGTCAAGGAGTTGAATATAACAGATATCCCTGCTGGAATTACTAAACAGAATTTTGGAGATCAGTTCCAAAGTCAAACAAATGCCAAAGAAAATAGTAAATATAGTGGTTCGACATTTAGTGGGAATGTTGCAGATACGCAAGAGGTAGGGCAACATACAGCTCAAATTACCGTAAAAGACGCATCAAATAATACAGCTACTTACTACTTGCGTTATGAGATTCTTCCAAAGGTAGAAGTTAAACAAGCTAAGTTTCCGCAAGTTAAAAGTAAAGCATTACAAAATGGAGACAATCCTGAAACTTATATTCAATTCAAAAGTAATAATCAAAATGTTACTAAGCCAGCAGCGGATGTAGCTTGGGAAAGCCAACCAAATACAGCAGTTGAAGGTCTGGATAAAACAGGAGTAGTAAAAGTTACCTACCATGTAACAGATGAGAACGGTCAACCTAGAGATGAAGTTAAAAATGTAACAATCAATACGCCAGTCTATCACGCGACTGTAAATGGTAACGGTATTTATGAAACAACAGTAGGCACTAACTTCTCAGCTTCTACCAGTGCAACAGGGAAGTATTTAACTTCTAACTTTAACACTAATGTTAAATATTATTGGAAATCAAACAGAGAGAATGGATATTCTGAATATGGAGGAGATACACGTAGCCAAACTGCAGATTATCTAGGAAAACGTACGGATACAATTCGAGTTTTCTATCCAAATTCTAATGATCGTCAGGATTTTCAAGATAAACGTTCAGAAGACCATGTGATTACGTTTGTGTCTAAACCTAAAGTGCCATCTGTTGATGCTACCTCACTAGCTGGAAAAGCGAATAAGACAAGCCAAACGGTAACAGTTAATAACGTTACACCAGGAACAACAGTTAAATTATACAATGGAGATATTGAGATTGGTTCTGTAAATGTGCCGAAAGTTAATAATGAGTCTTATACAGCTGTTAAAAATAATGTTACGGTAACAGTAAATGGTAGATTACCGCTTTCTGACAATATTCGTGCAAAAACGATTTATATGCCGAATGATAAAGATCAAAAAGTAGAATCTGATTTTAGCGCTGGTGTAAGTAGTACGACACAGGCACCATCGAAACCAAGTATTTCTCAAAGTCCAGAAGATTTAGTAGTGAAAGCGAAAGTAGGGCAAGATGGGGCTACAAAAGTGACACTTACTTATGTTAATGCAAATGGAGTCACTAAAACAGTAAGATTTACGAAAAACAATGGAAACTGGGATAAAGATAATGCGAATGCTGATGCTACAGTATCAATTACAAATGAGACTGATGGTCTAGGTGAAATTCAACTTCAACAAGATACAGCACAGGCAGGTTCTGAAGTGACTGTTAAACAAAAAACGGACACATCAGATTACAGTCCTTCAATAACAATAAAAGCTCTAAGTAGATTAGATGGTATAACAAATGTTGCTCAAGCAGATGGGTCTGTGGATATCCGTGTTCCGGAAGATGCGACTCGTATGAGTTTAACTTATACACCGACAGGGCAAACTACGTCAACAACATTAGAATACACGAAAAACGGTAGAACATGGACATCTCATAATGGAATAAATACTTATTCTGATGAGCGAAAAATTTCTATTCCAAAAGGTACTGTTGAAGATGGTACTACAGTTTCGGTTATTGCTTCAAACGATAGTAAAACAACTACTAATGTAAAAAGTAAAGCTAAGTTTGAACAACCTAGTGCAACGACTAGTGCTACACGTCAAAATGGAGATGTAGAAGTTACATTACCAACAAACGCTGAAGAAGTTACACTAAACTATAAAAATAAAGAAAATGTAATGTCGACAGTAACTGTATCTAAACGCCAAGGTAATACTTGGACAGTAGGAAACTTACCAGATGGAGTAAGCTTCAGTGATGGTAAGGTTACATTTGATTACAGAAAAGTAAATAGAGATACTCCTATTACAACATCTGCTACTAGAGGAACAGGAGAGGAGAAATCACAACAGAGTACACAGACAGTTACTATACCAGAGCATGTAGCTCCGAGAGCGACGAATGTTGTTATTCCAGCTAATGGAACACCAAGTAATGAACAATTATCTGCAGGTGTAGAAGCTAATAATAAACGAACAGTTGTTGCTAAGGAACAACAAACCGCTGTTGCGGCTGGAACTAAAAAGGTGGTTAAAACTACATTAACTTATCAAGACAATTCAACAGAAGAAGTTGATGTAACGGTAATTTCACGACCACTAGCTCCGAGTGTTGATAATTTAGAAACTCGTTCTTCAGTTTCTGGACTTCTATCAACTGCTCGTACTATTTCAGGTCAAGCTATGGCAGGAGCCGAAAAAGTAAAATTAACTTTACAAGATGGTAACGAGAAAGAAATTAATGTTTCTAGCGATGGTAGATGGACTTATACACTAACATCAACTGAATTACTTACACAAACAACCTCTAGATTTAATGCGAAATACAGTGATAGACAAATTAGTGTTGTACAAGTTAAAAATGGTGTAGATTCAGAACCAACTAGAGTTGGTGTTCTAATGGGTAGAGCTACTGTAGATACTCCACTTCAAGCTGGTCGTACTATAACTGTACACATACCACATGATACAACTGGTGGATATATCCGCATAGGAGGTTCAGTAAGAAATGGTGGAGTAGACATCGGATTGAAGAAAGTGGGAGATAATTGGACTTTAGAAACAGACACAGCTACGACTAATAAACTTGAATTAACAGCAGAAGTAGATCCAGATAATCAAGCTATGACTAAAGTTACACTAAAAGTTAAAGATAATAGTATATATAATTCACCGTTTACAATCGGTTCAGAGCAAGGGGCTGTAAAATTCAGAGCACACTTCTATAATGGAGGAGCAATTAATCAACCAATTGATGTTAATCGTCAGGCTGAATTAAATTGGATTCTTTCAGAAACTCCTACAAATACAAGACCGACAATCAAACTAACTAAAGAAGCTGGGACTGAGACACCTAAACTTAAGGATAATCATGTATTCGCTTCACCAACAGTTGATGAACTTAAAGGATATTTTGAGGGAAGTGACGTTGAGGACGATAATGGTCTAACAGTAGGTTATGCAGCTTCGAACACAGGAAAATTACGAGTTCGTGTATTTAAAGACAGAGATACATCTGCGAACAGACAAGGTACATCAGTATCTGCTGTAAATAACAGAATACCAGCAGGAAATTATACACTTGTGTTGTCTACTGTTGATGCTGCAGGTGAGGAATCTAATGTTATTGAGAAGAACATTGTTGTTAAAACTATGGCAGACTTCTACAGAGGTTTGTTAAAATATCCAACAGAAGCAGAAAAAGCGACTTTTGGTAACGATGATCTTGAAGGTGATAATTTCAAACAAGAAGCAAAAACACGTTTTGCAGACAAAGTTCGAGAAGCGAATCAAGGAAATGCTAAACTTCCTGCAGATGTGACTTACACAACAGGAGCTGATAATGAGAAAGCCAGAACAGTTGTTGCTAACTTCCCAGATGGTTCTACTATTGATATTTCTCATGCATTAGTAGCAAAACCAACGAAACCTACAATTAACCCAACAGAAGGTCAAGGAGAAAGTGCTAAATTAAGTGATACGGATCGTACAATTTCTGGTACAGCGCTTCTAAGTGCAACGAAGGTAACTATTCATTTCCAAGATGGTCGTGGTGAAAGAGGAAGTCAAGATGTAACACCGGTTAATGGAAAATGGAGCTATAACTTACCAGCAAATCGTTATCTTCGCCAGACTGATGACACATCAGTTATAGGTTCGTCGTCAGTTCCGTTATCAGTAACACAGACAGTCTTTGATGCTGTTAGTGATAAAGAGAATATCTATGTAGCAAAACAAAGAAACTTCGAAGGTAGAACAATCACGCAACCAAAAGGAAGCGAAGAACTAAAAGCTTTAAAAACTGATGCTAGGAAGGGGATTAAGTATACTGAGAAAAATATAGAAAAAGAGTTCCCAAGTGATTTTGATGCAACATGGCTACAAACACCGAATATTGATACAGTAGGAAAAGGAACATATAAAGTACAAGTAACAGAAAAAGAACAATCTGACACAAGTAGACCTGGCGAGTACGATGTAACAATTATAGTAACAAATCCAAAACCTGTAGAGTTGACCTACGAGAATAAGGACAACGGTACAACTCGTATTAAATTACCGACAGATGCGGATAAAGTAAGGTTAACAATTCCAAAAGGAAATAGAATTGAAGAATATACTCTTACTTCAGAAAATAATTGGGCACTACCATCTAACTCTGGAATAACAAGAGAAGGAGATTACTTAGTCCTAAACTCTAATTCTGTCGATGGGAATCGTCAAGTAACAGCAATAGCTACTAAAGGTGAAGGAGAACTTAAGAGTCAAGAGACACCAACTTCTATTCTGATTCCTACACATGATGTTCAAGTGTCAAAAATCACGAAAAAAGCGGGCGAGTCAACGGCAAATGAAGAGTTATTTGCTGCGATTGATGTAGATAATAAAGACTCAGTATCTTTAAAACAAGGTACAAATTATCCGACTACAGTAGGAACTTATAATCTGGAAGTTGTGGTAACTTATGCAGATAGAAGTACTGAAATAGTTAGAGTACCTTATGAAGTAACGGCAGTTGACAAATCAGGCTTAACAACAGCTAAAGATGAATTAGCAGCAGCGATAGCAGCAAATGCAGACAAAGTGGACAAACCACAAAGCAAAGTAACAGCGTACGAAACAGCTAAGCAAGACGCAGAAACAGCTAAGCAAGACGCAGAAACTGTAATTGGAGATGGCAATGCGACAGCAGAACAAGTAAGAACTGCATTAAATAAAGTAGAAGCAGCTAAAACGAAATTAGAAAACGCAACAACAGCGTTGAACAATGCAGCAACAACGCCAGCTAAGGACAAATTATCAAAAGAAGCAGCGGCATTAGACAATAGAGCAGATACAACAAACAAAACACCAAACAGTGTTACAGCATACAATAATAAAGTAGCTGAAGCGCAAAATGATATAACGCAAGCGAAAGCAGCGGCGCAAGCAGTAGCAGAGAAAGGTGATAATGCAACAGCAACAGAAGTATCAGATGCACAAGCGAAGGTAACCGCAGCACAAGAGAAATTAGACGAAGCTAAGAAACTGTTAGTAGCTGTAGAAAACAAATCAGGCTTAACAACAGCTAAAGATGAATTAGATACAGAGGTTAATAAGGTTGTAGATACAGAAGGTAAGACACCAGCGTCAGTAGCAGAGTACAATGCAGCAAAACAAGCAGCACAAGCAGCATCTGCAGCAGCGCAAAAAGTATTAGACAACCAAAACGCAACAGAACAAGAAATCCAAGCAGAGATAACGAAAGTAAATGCAGCGAAAGATAAGTTAACAGCGGCAGCAAATGGATTAAAACCAGCAGCAACAGCGCAAGCAAAACAAGGATTAGAGGCACCAGTATCAACAGACGGAATGACACCAGATAATAGTGGTAACACTCCAGTCCCTGGTGTGACGACAGACGATAGTAGCAACATCATTCCTGCTACTCCATCGTCTACTGTTGGACAGGCTCAAGCAAGTACTCCAGCTCAAGAAACACCAGTTTCTACAAACACTCCAAACAATTCAGGCAATACGGTGACTCCTAGCGAGACTCGTCCTGTTGACAAGTCTGAGCTTGCTCGATTGGTTGAAGAACTGGAAACTCGTTTGAAAGACTTGGATGGTATAGATAGTACAACGCTTGAGTCAGCTAAAGCTCTTCTTACAGAGATTAAACAAGCTCTTAATGACGAAAGTTTGACAGGGTTCGATTTGCGTGATATTGTTAGAAGAATGAGAGAGGTAATAGACTCCTTGAAAGGTGTGAAAGAAGACCAGCAAAATCAAGAAAAAGATCAGATGAAATACGATAGTCAGACAACTACTGAATTTTCATATGTAGTAATGCTTGGCAGTCTAATTGCCCTCCTTGGTCTCCTTCTCTTCCTCATCGCTCGTCGTAAGAAAGAGTCAGAACTCAAGAAATTACTCAAGGAACTAAGCAAGCTTGAAGCAGAATTGGATTCTACAAGTGTAGATGCGAAAGTTCTCGACCAAGCACGAGAAGCACTCGCTCAAGCAGTTGCCTTCCTAGCCAATGAGAAAGAGTCTGACCACACAGAAGATGAGTTGATTGAGAAACTCAAAGCTATTCTTGCTCAGCTAAGATAAGCAAAGTTTAGACGAGTCGTAAACTAGCTAGAATAGTGATTGAAAGAATGTTGGAAAAACTCAATTTGAGGTGAACATTCAGAAAATCTTTCTCTGATAAAACGCATAATATCAAGCTTTTTAAGGCAAGGTATTATGCGTTTTTATCATTTTGAAACTTTTTCTTCCGTAACGTAACCGCCCAATAACGAAGTCTATTGAAAAATCTCCAGACTAGAGAACTCACGGATAGTTCCTAATCTGGAGATTTCTTATTTGCACTTTTCTTGTACAACTTTAGTCCATGGTAAATAAGCCTCTAAAACCTCTTTGTTTACGAGAGTTTCCTCGTTTGGAAGACATTCTAGAAGATAGGATAGATATTTCTCACTATTTAGTTGATGACGTTTAGCTATTTCCAATAAGCTCATAATAATAGCTCTTGCTTTAGCTCCTTCAAAACTTTGAGAAAACAACCACCCTCGCTTTTTTAAACTGAGCTCAGGCTAAAAGAGTCCACTGGACTCTTTTACTCCGTCCCATAACCAATGATTTAATGGCGCGTTCAGCTAGATTATTGGAAAGGACCAGATGTCCGTCTTTCAAAATGGCCTTAAAGGTTTCTTCATACTTGAGACTGTATTCAATTGCCCTTCCTAGTTTTGAACCAGGTAAAACTGACTGACGCCGACACCAAGCAAAGAAGTCTTCCATTAGGGGTTGGAGCTCTTCTTGACGTTTCTGTAGTCGTTCATCAGCTGGCAAAACCTCCCAGTCTCTTTCCAAGGCAAATAACTGGTCACAATAAGCTAAACCTTTAGCTCCTAAGGATGACTTATCTGCTTGCTTGGGGGTGGATTCAAAAAACTTCCTTCTCACATGCGCCCAACATCCAACAAGTTCAGCTTCTTCCAGTTGACGATAAGCTTCTAGCGGTTCGCAGTTTACCAAGCTTAGCGTCGCCTTGCTCCTAAACCTTGGACTGCTATCCCATAGGCAGAACTAGAGGACTAAAGTCCTAAGTTACTGCCGTAACATGTCACAATGCACATATCCAGAATAATCTCCTAGGAATTCTTGTACTACTGAACCACTTCGACGCTGATCATGGTGGTACAGCGTGATTCCTTGCTTCTCAGCTTTCCCAGACAAAAAAGTCCAATAGTAGGTCAGATGGCTATCACTCTCTAGCACCCTATAAGAAGTTTCATCCGCATGAAGTAAGGGCTGAGTCAATAGTCTCTCTCGCAAGAGGTTATAGAGGGGCTCCAAATAGTATTGACTCGCCTTGATATGCCAATTAGAGATTTCCTTACGTGTGATTGGTAAACCCATCTTAGCCCAATCTTCTTCTTGGCGATAATTGGGGACCTTCAGATTAAACTTCTGATGGATGGTGTGAGCGATAATAGAAGCTGAGCCAAGGCTATGCGCCAAAGGGGCTTTAGGGATAGGAGCTTTCACAATTTTATCACTCGGATTTTTCTCACTGCATGCTTGGCACTTATAAGCGTGTTGGGTATGATCTATTCGTTTTAATTGCGCAGGAATAAAGACTAATTCTTGTCCTTGAAAACTCGCTCCAATCTCTTTTAGCTCTCCCTGACAGTCAGGGCAAATGCAGTCCTCTAAGCGATGATGAACTTCTTCTGAATCAAATTGGGCAAGAAGAGCTTGACGTTTCCCTTTAGCTTTCTTACGTTTATAGGTGATTTCTTCTCTTTCAACTGGGAACCTCTCCATCTTCATCAGATGAAGCTTCCTCCTCAAAAAGGCTGACTTGTCCAGATGGACAAACACTTTTCTCAGAGGATTTTCCATAGAGCTTTTGCGTTAGATAAGCCACTTGTTCACGCAGAAGGGTAAGTTCATTGGTGAGACTATCAATTGTAGCACTCTGTTGTTGAATGATTTTTAATAAGTCTTTCATCATCTTCCCTCTCTGTTTTCTAACTTTATTATACTAAAAAGAAAGTCCTCATTTAAATAGAAATCACGACTTTCTGATGAATTTATTTGGGGAGTGATAGAAAAGCCCTTCATAAGCCAATCTACTTGTTCAGGCGTGAGAGCTTTGACATCCTTTTCTGTACTTGGCCAAGTCAGTTTACCATTCTCAAAGCGTTTATAAAGTAGCCAAAATCTTTGACCATCCCAGTAAAGGGCTTTAAAGCGGTCTTTACGTCCACCACAAAAGAGAAAGACTTGATCTGAGAAAGGATCCAATTCAAAGTTGGTTTTAACGAGATAAGCCAGTGAATCAATGCCTTGTCTCATATCCGTTTTCCCACATACGAGATAGACCTGCCCTAGGCTAGATAGATGAATTGTCATAAAGCAACACCTTATCCAAAAGCCGTTCTACCATTTCGAGATTGAGAGATTGAAAAAAACTTAGTTCAAGCTTGCCAATACGAACTTTAAGCAGAATATCATTTCTCTTTTTAGAATAAAAAGGACGAGATTGTGGAATCTCTACAGGAACAATAGGCTGTGGTATTACAATATCCTCCAATAGTTTTACTTTACGAATAGTATACAGGAGGTCTTCCATGAATGATAGATACCTTGTTATGACGCGCTTACTTTTGTATTTCAGGAAGTGAACGGCTGACTTGGTAACCAGCTGAGGGTAAAGGTTAACTGCTCAACTTTTAGGAGATCTTGGTGTTGAATAGTTGATACTAGTTTTTTGTCCAGTCGGCATTCTTTGACAAAGTTGAAGTGGCTGTGGTTTTGCTCCGTATGAATATCTAGCCATTTATTTTCTTTAGCAAGGTAGATACGGAGATGGTCAAAGAGAGGGATTCCGAGATCATAGATTGATTTTCCTGGACAGGTCGGATAAAATCCGAGAGCTGACCAGATGTACCAAGCAGAGAGACTACCATTGTCTTCATCGCCAGGATAGGCTTGCCAGCTTGGATGAAAGGCTTTCTGACGGAGTGTCTTGATAAGAAGGGCAGTATAGTCAGGGTAGTTACTGTAGCGGAAGAGATAAGGAATGTGGAAGCTAGGCTGGTTGGAAATAGCTATTTGTCCAAAAGGAGCAGTAGCCATTTCGCTCATTTCGTGAATCTCGTAACCATAGCCTGTTGTCTCAAAGAGGGGAGCATCTTGACAGGCTTTCAAAAGATAGTTGCTGAAGGCTTCTTTTCCACCCATAAGTTGGATTAAGTCTGGGATGTCGTGGAGGACGCCTAAAGTCGCTTGAATGGCAGAGCATTCGGCATAATCACGTCCCCAACTATAAGGAGAGAAGTCAGGGCGGAAGTTGCCTTGCTTGTCTCGCGCTCGCATGTAACCTGTCTCAGCATCAAATAGATGGCGGTAATTTTGTGAAGCAGTCCTATAGGTTTCCGCGATGTCATTCTGACCAAGTTTTTTGGCACAGCTGGCGATACAAAAGTCACTATAGGCATAGTCTAGGGTATGACTGACACTTTCGTGGTTGTCGGTAGAGAGGTAGCCTAGTTCTTGGTATTGGGCTAGTCCGTGGCGACCATTGATGCCGAGAGGGTCGAACTTGCTGGCTGTTTCAAGCATGGCTTGAAGGAGTTCTTCTTCCAAGTTGGGAGCCATGTCCTTGCAGGCGCTATCTGCGATAATGCCGTCTAAAAGAGTACCCGGCATCATGCCACGTTCATCTGGAGCCAACCACTTTGGAAGGTAACCAGTATCGCGGTAGCTATTGAGAAATCCTTCTAAAAAGCGACGATAGTGTTCCGGTATGATAAGGGCAAAGAGGGGGAAGGTGGTGCGGAAGGTATCCCAGAAACCATTGTTGCTGAAGAGAACCCCGGGCTTGACAGTACCAGTAGCCAGATCCATGTGGATGGCTTGCCTTGACTCATCAACCTCATAAAAAGTCTGTGGGAAGAGGAAGAGTCTGTAGAGGCAGTGGTCAAAGAAGGTTCGGTCAGCCTCTCCTGTCTCTATAACGTCAAAACGATGGAGGAGATTTTCCCAGTCCGCTTGGGCATTTGTTTTACAGTTATCAAAATCGTCTGGAGGTAGATTAAGAACAGCTTGAGAGTGAGAGATGAAAGAAGTGGCTAGCTGAATTTCAGCATGACTACTTGCTAAGTCAATTCGCCAGTCCCCACCTTCTTGGCTGATAGCAAGAACATCCGTATTCATTTGCAGGGCAGTGAACATCGTTAGTGGATTTTTGTTGGTTTCAGTTTTTCCTTCTTGTCGTAGGGCAAGATTCCTCTTATCTACTTGCTCCACGGTCAGTTCATCTGCTGCGTGAAGATAGAGGGAGAGGGCTTTGCCTTGCTTTTGCTCCAAACGAATAGAAGCACCGTAGCAAGTCGGTGTGAGCTGGGTTTCAATCTGATAGCGCAGGGAGAAAATTTTCAGATAATGAGGTTGGAAAGAGGCCTTATCCATATCATAGGAAGACTGACGATGGAAGAGGCTGTCTCCACCTAGCTGGCCTGTGACAGGAGTCAGGAGGAGCCAAGAGTAGTCCCCAATCCAAGGACTGGGCTGGTGGGTTAGTCGAATCCCCTGAAAGATAGGCAGATGCGGATCGAAAAACCAAGAGCCCTCCTGGTCACTGGTCTGGGGTACAAAGTAATTCATCCCAAAAGGCACGCCTGTGTATGGCAGGGTATTTCCCCGAGAAAAGGCATGCTTGCTGGCAGTTCCAAATCGGGTATTGATGCTTTCAAGTAGTGGTTTCATAGTCTTTCCTTTAGCTGTTTTTCTACATTATATCAGAAAAAGATAGCCTTTAGAAAAGGAGTTTCAAAGATAACTATTTTGTAGAAAAATGACTATCATTTGTGTATGTATTTTCTGTCTCAAAAGCTATATACTGAAAATGAAACTTGTTTGAAAGAGGATACTGCACGATGATTTATTCAAAAGAAATTGTTAGAGAATGGCTAGGTGAAGTAGCAGAACGTGCTAAGGACCATCCAGAGTGGGTGGATGTTTTCGAGCGTTGCTACACCGACACCTTGGACAATACAGTTGAAATCCTAGAAGATGGTTCAACCTTTGTGCTCACAGGAGATATTCCTGCTATGTGGCTTCGGGATTCGACAGCTCAACTCAGACCCTACCTGCATGTGGCTAAAAGAGATTCGCTCCTGCGTCAGACCATTGCAGGTTTGGTCAAACGTCAGATGACCTTGGTACTCAAGGATCCTTATGCCAATTCCTTCAACATTGAGGAAAACTGGAAGGGGCACCATGAGACTGACCACACAGACCTTAATGGCTGGATTTGGGAACGCAAGTATGAGGTGGACTCGCTTTGCTATCCTTTGCAGTTGGCTTATCTCCTCTGGAAAGAGACTGGCGAGACTAGTCAGTTTGATGAGACTTTTGTCGCAGCGACTAAGGAAATTCTCCATCTTTGGACGGTGGAACAAGACCACAAGAACTCTCCTTATCGTTTTGTCCGAGATACGGACCGCAAGGAAGACACCTTGGTAAATGATGGCTTTGGACCTGATTTTGCAGTGACAGGCATGACCTGGTCAGCCTTTCGTCCGAGTGATGATTGCTGTCAGTATAGTTACTTGATTCCGTCAAATATGTTTGCTGTAGTAGTCTTGGGTTATGTGCAAGAAATCTTTGCAGCATTAAACCTAGCTGATAGCCAGAGTGTTATCACTGATGCTAAGCGCCTCCAGTCTGAAATCCAAGAAGGTATCGAAAACTATGCTTACACCACCAACAGCAAGGGCGAAAAGATTTATGCCTTTGAAGTGGATGGTCTAGGAAATGCTAGCATCATGGATGATCCAAACGTACCAAGTCTGCTGGCTGCACCTTATCTGGGCTACTGCGATGTCAACGATAAAGTGTATCAAGCAACTCGTCGTACCATTCTGAGCCCTGAAAATCCCTACTTCTACCAAGGAGAATACGCTAGTGGTCTCGGAAGTTCTCATACCTTCTATCGCTATATCTGGCCAATCGCCCTTTCTATCCAAGGCTTGACAACAAGAGATAAGGCAGAGAAAAAATTCTTGCTGGATCAGCTGGTTGCTTGCGATGGTGGTACAGGTGTTATGCACGAAAGCTTCCACGTGGATGACCCAACTCTCTACTCTCGTGAATGGTTCTCTTGGGCCAACATGATGTTCTGTGAGTTGGTCTTGGATTACTTGGATATTCGCTAAGGAGCGCGCTTTCGCTCAACCGATTCTTGTCAGAATCACAAATTTACATTTAAAACGTTAACAATAAAAATTTAAATTTAGAATGAGGTTTTACTTCATGGAAAATGTTGTTGTACATATTATCTCACATAGTCACTGGGATCGTGAGTGGTACTTGCCTTTTGAAAGCCACCGTATGCAGTTGGTGGAATTGTTTGACAATCTTTTTGATCTCTTTGAAAATGATCCTGAGTTCAAGAGTTTCCATTTAGATGGACAAACTATTGTCCTTGATGACTACTTGGAGATTCGTCCTGAAAATCGCGACAAAGTCCAACGGTACATTGACAAAGGAAAATTGAAAATTGGTCCTTTTTACATCTTGCAAGATGACTACTTGATTTCAAGTGAAGCCAATGTCCGTAATACATTGATTGGTCAAGCAGAATGTGCAAAATGGGGCAAATCAACCCAGATTGGTTACTTCCCAGATACCTTTGGAAATATGGGGCAAGCACCTCAAATCCTTCAAAAATCAGGGATTCACGTAGCAGCCTTTGGGCGTGGTGTGAAGCCGATTGGATTTGACAACCAAGTCCTCGAAGATGAGCAGTTTACTTCCCAGTTTTCAGAAATGTACTGGCAGGGTGCGGACGGAAGTCGTGTCCTCGGTATCCTCTTTGCCAACTGGTACAGTAATGGGAATGAAATTCCAGTTGATAAAGATGAGGCCTTGACCTTCTGGAAACAAAAATTGTCAGATGTGCGTGCCTATGCTTCGACCAACCAATGGTTGATGATGAACGGATGTGACCACCAGCCTGTGCAGAAAAATCTGAGCGAAGCTATTCGTGTGGCAAATGAACTCTTCCCAGATGTAACCTTTGTTCATAGTTCTTTTGATGAATATGTTCAAGCCGTGGAAAGTGCCCTACCAGAGCAATTATCAACGGTTACAGGTGAGTTGACCAGTCAGGAAACAGATGGTTGGTACACACTTGCCAACACTTCTTCATCTCGTATTTATCTCAAACAAGCCTTCCAAGAAAATAGCAATCTCCTAGAGCAAGTAGTGGAGCCACTAACTATCATCACTGGTGGTCATAACCACAAGGACCAGTTGACCTATGCTTGGAAAACTCTTTTGCAGAACGCGCCCCATGATAGCATCTGTGGCTGTAGCGTGGACGAAGTTCACCGAGAGATGGAAACTCGTTTTGCCAAGGTCAACCAAGTAGGAAACTTTGTTAAGAGCAATCTTCTTAACGAATGGAAGGGTAAAATCGCTACGTCTAAGGCTCAAAGTGACTATCTCTTTACGGTTATTAACACAGGTTTGCATGATAAGGTTGATACTGTCAGCACAGTGATTGATGTTGCGACTTGTGATTTCAAGGAATTGCACCCAACAGAAGGATACAAGAAGATGGCTGCTCTTATCTTGCCAAGCTACCGTGTGGAGGACTTGGATGGGCGTCCTGTAGAGGCTAAAATCGAAGACCTCGGAGCTAATTTTGAGTACGATTTACCAAAAGATAAGTTCCGCCAAGCTCGTATTGCTCGTCAAGTGCGCGTGACCATTCCAGTTCACCTAGCGCCACTTTCTTGGACAACTTTCCAATTGCTGGAAGGAGAACAAGAACACCGTGAGGGTATTTACCAAAACGGAGTGATTGATACACCATTCGTAACGGTGAGTGTGGATGACAACATCACAGTTTATGACAAGACAACTCACGAAGCCTACGAAGATTTTATCCGCTTTGAAGATCGTGGGGACATCGGAAACGAGTATATCTATTTCCAACCAAAAGGAACAGAGCCAATCTATGCAGAATTAAAGGGCTACGAGGTCTTGGAAAACACAGCTCGCTACGCTAAGATTTTGCTCAAACATGAATTGACCGTGCCTGTCAGTGCAGATGAAAAGCTAGAAGAAGAGCAAAAAGGCATCATCGAGTTTATGAAGCGTGAAGCTGGACGTTCAGAAGAATTGACAAGCATTCCTCTTGAAACTGAGATGACTATCTTCGTTGATAATCCACAAATCCGTTGCAAGACTCGCTTTACCAACACTGCCAAAGATCATCGTATCCGTCTCTTGGTCAAGACTCACAACATGCGTCCAAGCAATGATTCTGAAAGCATCTATGAGGTGGTGACACGACCAAACAAACCAGCTGCTTCATGGGAAAATCCTGAAAATCCTCAACACCAACAAGCCTTTGTTAGTCTGTATGACGATGAAAAAGGTGTGACCGTATCCAACAAGGGATTGAATGAATACGAAATCCTTGGAGACGACACTATTGCCGTGACTATTTTGCGTACGTCAGGTGAGCTAGGTGACTGGGGTTACTTCCCAACACCAGAAGCACAATGCTTGCGTGAGTTTGAAGTCGAGTTTGCGCTTGAATGCCACCAGGCCCAAGAACGCTTCTCAGCCTATCGTCGTGCTAAAGCCTTGCAGACACCATTTACCAGCCTTCAACTTGCTAGACAAGAAGGAAGCGTGGCTGCGACTGGTAGCCTCTTGAGTCATGCGGCCCTCAGCTTACCGCAAATCTGTCCAACAGCCTTTAAGGTAGCTGAAAATGAAGAAGGCTATGTTCTTCGTTACTACAATATGTGTAGTGAAAATGTACGTGTACCAGAAAGTCAACATCTCTTCCTTGACCTACTTGAACGACCATACCCAGTTCATTTAGGACTATTGGCTCCACAAGAAATTCGTACAGAATTGATTAAAAAAGAAGAAATCTAATTTCAAAAAGTAAACATAAAAAGAAAGGAGGGGCGAAAAGGTAAGAACTAACTGCTGATTCGCCCCTTTTTATGGTAAAAACAATGACCATTGCAACGATTGATATCGGAGGGACTGGGATTAAGTTTGCCAGTCTGACTCCTGATGGGAAAATACTAGATAAGACAAGTATTTCAACGCCTGAAAACTTGGAGGATTTACTAGCGTGGCTAGATCAACGCTTGTCAGAACAGGATTACAGTGGGATTGCTATGAGCGTTCCAGGCGCGGTCAATCAAGAGACAGGTGTGATTGATGGCTTCAGTGCGGTGCCCTACATTCACGGCTTTTCTTGGTATGAGGCGCTTAGCTCTTATCAGATTCCTGTCCATCTGGAAAATGATGCCAACTGCGTTGGACTCAGTGAATTACTAGCTCATCCAGAGCTTGAAAATGCAGCCTGTGTCGTGATTGGGACAGGGATTGGCGGAGCCATGATGATCAATGGCAGACTGCACCGAGGTCGCCAAGGTCTGGGTGGAGAATTTGGCTACATGACAACTCTTGCTCCTGCTGAAAAGCTCAACAACTGGTCGCAACTAGCGTCAACTGGGAATATGGTACGATACGTGATTGAAAAATCTGGTCAGACTGATTGGGACGGTCGCAAGATTTACCAAGAGGCTGCAGCAGGAAATGCCCTTTGTCAAGAAGCCATTGAGCGCATGAACCGTAATCTGGCGCAAGGCTTGCTCAATATTCAGTATCTCATCGATCCAGATGTCATCAGTCTGGGAGGCTCTATCAGTCAAAATCCAGATTTTATTCAAGGTGTCAAGAAGGCTGTAGATGACTTTGTCGATACCTACGAAGAATACACGGTCGCACCAGTTATCCAAGCTTGCACCTATCATGCAGATGCCAATCTCTACGGTGCCCTTGTCAACTGGTTACAGGAGGAAAATCAATGGTAATTTTTACAGGACTTAGTTCCAAACAAACTCAGGCAATCGACTTGCTGACAAAGCATATTTCTTTACCAGATGTTGAGGTGTTAGTCACTCAGTCTGATCAAGCTTCTATCTCTATCAAGGGTGAGGATGGTCACTATCAATTGACCTACCGCAAACCTCACCAACTTTATCGTGCCTTGTCCTTGTTGGCAACAGCTCTAGTAGAAGGTGACAAGGTAGAGATTGAGGAACAAGCAGCTTACGAAGATTTAGCCTATATGGCTGACTGTTCGCGCAATGCGGTGCTGAATGTCGCTTCTGCCAAGCAGATGATTGAACTCTTAGCTCTCATGGGCTATTCAACCTTTGAACTTTACATGGAAGACACTTACCAGATTGAGGGGCAGCCTTACTTTGGCTATTTCCGTGGAGCTTATTCAGCAGAGGAATTACAGGAAATCGAAGCCTATGCCCAGCAGTTTGACATGACTTTTGTGCCTTGTATCCAGACCTTGGCCCACTTGTCAGCCTTCGTCAAATGGGGTGTCAAAGAAGTCCAGGAGCTTCGTGATGTGGAGGATATTCTTCTCATTGGCGAAGAAAAGGTTTATAACCTGATTGATGGCATGTTTGCTACTCTATCTAAACTACAAACTCGCAAGGTCAATATCGGGATGGACGAAGCCCACTTGGTTGGCTTGGGACGTTATTTGATATTGAACGGTGTGGTGGATCGTAGTCTCCTAATGTGTCAACACTTGGAGCGCGTGCTGGATATTGCTGACAAATATGGTTTTCACTGCCAGATGTGGAGCGATATGTTCTTTAAACTTATGTCAGCGGATGGCCAGTACGACCGTGATGTGGAAATTCCAGAGGAAACTCGTGTCTACCTAGACCGTCTCAAAGACCGTGTGACTCTGGTTTACTGGGACTATTATCAGGATAGCGAGGAAAAATACAATCGCAATTTCCGCAACCACCACAAGATTAGCCATGATCTTGCCTTCGCAGGAGGTGCTTGGAAGTGGATTGGATTTACACCTCACAACCATTTTAGCCGTCTAGTGGCTATCGAGGCTAATAAAGCCTGCCGTGCCAATCAGATTAAAGAAGTCATCGTAACTGGTTGGGGAGACAATGGTGGTGAAACTGCCCAGTTTTCTATTCTCCCAAGCTTGCAAATTTGGGCCGAACTAAGCTATCGCAATGACCTAGACCGTTTGTCTGCTCACTTTCAGACCAATACTGGTCTATCGGTTGAAGATTTTATGCAGATTGACCTTGCCAACCTCTTGCCAGACCTGCCAGATAATCTCAGTGGTATCAATCCCAACCGCTATGTCTTTTATCAGGATGTTCTCTGTCCGATTCTTGATCAACACATGATACCTGAACAGGACAAACCACACTTTGCTCAGGCAGCTGAGACCCTTGCTGAAATCAAAGAAAAAGCTGGTGCTTACTCTTACCTCTTTGAAACTCAGGCTCAGTTGAACCAGATTTTAAGTAGCAAAGTCGATGTGGGACGGCGCATTCGTCAAGCCTATCAAGCAGATGATAAAGAAAGTCTGCAAGAAATCGCAAGACAAGAATTACCAGAACTCAGAATCCAAATTGAAGACTTCCATGCCCTCTTTAGCCATCAATGGTTGAAGGAAAACAAGGTCTTTGGTTTGGATACAGTTGACATCCGTATGGGCGGACTCTTGCAACGCATCAAGCGAGCAGAAAGCCGCATCGAGGCTTATCTGGCTGGTCAGCTTGACCGCATCGACGAACTAGAAGTGGAAATCCTGCCATTTAACGACTTCTACGCAGACAAGGGCTTCGTAGCCACAACAGCCAACCAATGGCATACCATTGCGACAGCTTCGACGATTTATACAACCTAAAACAAGAACACCTTGCCTGGTGCAGGGTGTTTCGCGTGAAACAGAAGAATTGGATAAGATGCATGATACCAAGCTTAGTTCATAACATTTGATTTATAAAACAAAAAAGAGTATAATGAGTTATGCCAGTCTAAAATATGCATAAATATTTTAGGGGGGGGGGCTTTTTATTTGTCCTTCCATTATATATTAACCGATAATTATCGGAAAAGGAGCAAAATGATATATGTTTTATAAAGGTAATGAAGATAGAGAAAAACGCTTGCGGTTTTCGATTCGTAAGGTTAGTTTTGGTGCTGCTAGTGTTGCAGTAGCAGCCTTGTTCATGTTTCCAGGAAATGGGACAGTGTCTGCCACAGAGCAAGGTGTAACCCCAACTAATGAGGGAAGACAAGGCTCACCACTGAAAGACCCAGATGTCCAGAATGGAACCTACGGGGCGACTCCAGTAGTCAGTCAGTTGGATGGAAATTCTGGTAGCAGTGAGACTACTGCTCCGGAAGGTCAAGAAGAAACAACTACTCCAACATCTACTGATGCAAGCGCACTATCAGTCGAATCACCTACTGTTTCAAAAGAGAAAGAAGAAACATCTACTACTGCCACTCCAGCGCCAGTAGTATCATCGACTGCTTCAGCAACAGAAAAAGCAGAAGAAAAAGCTACATCTGACTTGGATAAAAAACAGCTGGAAGATTACGTAGCAGAAATTGATGCTAAATTAGCCTCAGGTAGCTATGCGACTAAGACAGATGAAAGTGTTGCAACCCTTAAAGAACATTTAGAATTAGCAAAACTTGCCCTAACAACAGCCACAAGTCAAGAGGAGTTGACAAAAGCTTATAGAAGACTCTTTATGACAGCGAGCAGCGGTTTACGTAGTAAGCCTAAAGCGCAAGTGGAAAGTCCTAAACTAGATACCACAGAAGGAAAAGCGACTGTCGGTAAGAAAGCTAGCAATACTGAGAAAGCTACAGGAAGCAACTCTATCGCAAACTCAGGACAACATGATCCACGTAATAGACAAGCCCTAGATAGAAATAATCCATTCCGAACAGGTGAGACAACGACTGATACTGATCCAGCTGCGAACCAGACTTACACAGCACCAAGCGCTGATGCGAGTTTAGGTACATTAGTTAATGCGTTAAAAAATTTACCCGACGTAATTGAAAATAATGCAAAAGTAAAAGATATGAATACTCTTGGTGATGAGAAAAATGTAGCTCCTGGAACTGTAAAAGAAATAACTGAATTTGGTGGATGGAAAGCAGTAGGAGAAAATGGAAAATTTGCAATTGCAAAAGCTACTGATAAGGGAGTTTTCCCTCTTGAAACTATCAATATTCCAAATACAAATCAAGCCTGGATAGAGGAACAATCATTTGACAGAAATAGTAAATATATGCTTTTCCTTTCGAAAGTTAGAACAAAAGCCAATCAAAATGAAGAAGCTTTTGATGGAAAATCATACTTATCTTCAGGAGAAGGAGGACCGAATGGAGCAGTTGTTGCTAGGGGAACAAAATGGTTCGATGGGATTGAGAAAACATTTAAATCATATACTCCTGACACTGGAAGTAAAGTGAAAATTAAATTTAAAACAGGATATACTGGGATTGTAGAAGCGGGCTCAAGAAAGACACGTGCAAATTATAAAGTTACAGTTTTTAATACTACCGATGGAAAAAATGAACAAATTTACTCTGCAGAATTTGATCCAGGTGTAAGTAAATCAAATTCCGAGATGACAGTTGTAGCAGCTCAAAATGGTAGTGGCGGAGCAGTTCGTGTAGGAGGAACAACTGAAACTGCAAAAAATACGGCTCTAGAAACATTGTCGCAACCTAGATATAAGCCTGGTTCTGGAGGTACATTTGAAAGTAAGGATATTGTATTAGCACCTGGTGTAAAAACTTATAAAGTAGTTATTCGAGCGGCAAATGACGAATTGTTAGGTATGAGTTATCAATCTAGCTTTTTACAATATGCATTACCGATTACAGGGCTAGATTATACAATTAATCAAGAAACGAATGAAGTAGCAAAAAATTTATTACAACGTGTTTATAATAAATTGAAAGAAACAGAGGCTGCTGATACTAAAGGTAAGACAGAAACAACTATCAACGCTTATAAAGCTCAATTAGAAAATGTTAAAAATTTATTAGAAGGTGATTTAAAAGCTACTCAAGATTATAAAAATCTTGCAACTGCTGTATTAACAGATCAAGAAGCTCTAAGAACTGATAAATCAAAGTTGAATACATCAAATACTAATTTATTAGATTTAATAAATGAAAATCCAGATCCAAGAATCGGGAAGACACCAAATTCAAAAGTACCGTATGAGACTGCGAAACAAGCAGCAGAAGAAGCTCAAAGAGAAGCACAGGGAATATTGAGCCAAGAAAATCCAGATCCAGATGTAGTAGCTGCTGCTGTAAGTAAACTAAATGAAAAATTAGCAGAGTTAAAAGCAGCTAAAGCGGGATTAGTAGTAGCTGCGACTGATGCACAAAAATCAAAATTGGCAACAGATGTAGTAAAATTAGTAAAAGCAGACACAAAAGGAAAAACTCAAGATAGCATTGATGCGTATGAAATAAAATATAATGCATTAAAAGCAGAATTAGATACAGCAATAGAAGCAGCAAAAGCTGTAGCGAATGCTCAAGAAAATGCAAGCAAAGTGTCAGCGTTAGAGGCACAAGAAAAAGTTACAGAAGTAAAAGAAAAATTAGCAGAAGCAAAAGAATTACTAAAAGATAAAGGAGATGTAACAGAATTAAAAGTAGCTAAGAATGATTTAAATAATTATATTAATCAGCAATTAAATTTAAACGTAACCCAAGGAAAAACAACGTCTACAAAAAATGCTTATGATACTGCTAATCTAGCAGCACAAAAGTCGGTAAATGATGCCCAGTTGGTAATTGATAGTCAAAATTCAACAATTGAAGATGTCGCAAATGCATTAGCAGATGTGAACGCTAAGAAAACTGCGTTAGAGGCAGCCAAAAAAGCCTTGGCAGATAAAGTAACTGAAGAACAAAAAGCAGCGTTAGGAAATGTAGAAACAGACTTAGCAGTGTTAGGTGAAAATGACTTAGAAGGAAAAACACCAACAAGTAAACAAGCCTATACAGCAGAAGTAGAAAAGATTAAAACTGCGATAGAAGAAGTAAAACGTGAAGCAAAAGACCTTGTAGCTAATGCCGATGATAGAACACAAGAATCAGCAAAATTGGTACAAGCTAAAATTGAAGGGTTAAAAGCGAAGTTAGAAGCAGCTAAAGCGGGATTAGTAGAAAAAGCAAATAAAACAGAACTAACAGATGCCAAACAAGCTTTAGATGACCAAACAAAAGAAGCTGACCCAACAACAGGTAAAACAACTTCTACAAAAGCAGCGTATGAAGCGGCGAAACGTGCAGCACAAGAAGAAGTGAAAGCAGCCGCAATCGTGATTGCCAATGAAGACGCTACGACAAAAGAAGTGGCAGAAGCGTTGGCAAAAGTGAACGCTAAGAAAGCAGACCTTGAAAAAGCAAAAGCAGCCTTAGTAGATAAAATAACTCAAGACCAAAAAGATGAGTTAGCGAATGCTGATGAGGATCTTAAATTAGCAGACAAAACTGGTAAAACGAATGATAGTATCAAAGCTTATAATGATGAAGTTGGCAAACTAAGTGCAGAATTAGAAGCAGCGAAGCAAGCAGCTAAAGATTTATTAGCTAAAGGAGATAATGCTGGTGAATTAGAAGCTTACAGACTTCAAGCTAAGATTGACAAGTTGAAATCTAAACTAGCAACAGCAGCAAAACTTCTAAAAGATATTGATAAATCAGCTGTTAAGAAAGAAGTTGAAGAAGCTGCTAAGAATGCAACAGATACTATTGAAGCGAATGTAGATTTGCCAGCTGATAAAAAAGCAGAAGCGAAAGCAAAAATAGCCGACGAAGCAAATAAAGCAATTGCTAAGGAAGCAGCCAAAGCAGACTTAGAAGCAGCTCAAGCAATTAAAGAAAAAGTGATTGCTGGCAACGAGAAACTTTCTGATGACGAAAAACAAGCCGTTAAAGAACAAGTTCAGAATGTTGTAGATGAAGCTAAGAAAGCTATAGATGCTGCAACAGAGCAAGTAGCGGTAGATAATGCAAAAACAACTGGTAAAGAGGCTATAGATGCACTAAATCCAGTAGGAAAAGAAAAAGCATTAGATGAGATCCAAAAAGTAACAGAAGCTAAGTTAGAAGCAATTGATAAGAACGAGAAATTATCAGAAAAAGAAAAAATCAAAGCGAAAGCAGAAGTTGCAAAAGCTGCCATTGCTGTAGTGGAAGCTATCAATGAAGCAACAGATCAAGCAACAGTAGATGCCAAAGTGACGGAAGGTACTAAGGCTATCTCATCAGTTGCGGAAGTTGGAAAAGATCAGGCTAAGGCAGCAATAGACTCAGCCCTATCTGCTAAGGAAACTGCAATCGACGCCAACGATAAACTTTCAGACGCAGAAAAATCAGCAGCCAAAGCAGCAGCTAAGAAAGCCGCAGAAGATGTTAAGAAAGCTATTGAAGCAGCTACAACACAAGCAGAAGTAGATGCCAAAGTGACGGAAGGAAGCCAAGCTATCTCATCAGTTGCAGAAGTTGGAAAAGATCAGGCTAAGGCAGCAGTAGACTCAGCCCTATCTGCTAAGGAAACTGCAATTGACAGCAACGCTAAACTTTCAGAAGCAGAAAAATCAGCAGCCAAAGCAGTGGCTAAGAAAGCGGCAGAAGATGCTAAGAAAGCTATTGAATCAGCTACAATACAAGCAGAAGTAGATGAAGCTAAAACAACAGGAATAACAGCTATATCAGCATTAAATCCAGTAGGGAAAGAGAAAGCCCTAGCAGAAATTGATACAGCTTTAGCAGAAAAATCAAAAGTGATTGATGCAAGAACTGATTTATTGACAGCAGAAAAAACTACTGCCAAAAAAGCCGCAGAATCAGAAGCAGAAACAGCTAAGGATGCGATTCGTAAGGCAATGAGTCAAGACGATGTCGCTAAAGTAACAGAAGTTGGAAAAGCTAATATTGCAAAGATTGATCCAGTAGGTGCAAAAGCAGCATTTAAGAAAGCTGTTGAAGAAGTACTGGCAGATAAGCTGAAAGAAATCGATGCGAGAACAGATTTAACTTTGGAAGAAAAAGATAAGAAAAAAGAGTCGGTAAGAGAAGAAGCGGAAGCAGCTAATATTGCAATCGACAACTCCACAACCCAAGCAGAACTCGATAAAGTTCTCAGAACCTTCTTATACCAAGTTGATCAAGATGCACTTGTAGCTGATCTTCCAGAATTAAAACTAGAAGATGCCCTGAAAGCTTTAATCAATGGAGTAGTGAAAGTTGAACGCGGTACAGCCCTGTCCCAAGCAGATGTGTTAGCGAAATTAGATTTACCAGAAGAAATCTCAGTCCTCAATATGGTATTGCCTGATACGAATACTGTCGGCACTAAAGTTGCTACAGTGACATTAAGACTAGCGGATGGAAGTGTACAAAAACTTGAAGTTCCAGTTGAAGTGATTTCACAAAACAATCAAGATATGATACCTCCATATAATGGTGGAAACTACGGCCCTTCTGCCGATGACGGAATGACGAACACTCAAGCCAAAGTGAATAAATCCAAGTTAGAAAGTGCTATTCATCAGCTAGATGAGCTAATCATCCAAGAATCCTCTAAGCTTGATGCAGAAACTGCAAAAGAAGCGAATGCATTATCAGCAGATGCTAAGAAAGTATTTGCTAACGCAGACGCAAGTCAAGCAGAAGTAGATACAATGGTGAAACGTATTGAAGACTTCATGGCTAAAGTTTCTCCAGTAGCTGACCATGTAACTCCAGCTAATGACCAAGATGCTCAAACACCAGCTGTAGCTCCAGCTACTACTCAAGCAGCAAATGCCAACCAAGAAGCATCAGCACAAGCAAATGCGCCTAAAGCATCTAAAGAATTGCCAAATACAGGTACAGCAGATTCTACTGTAGCTATGGTAGCAGCTGCCGCAAGTGCCTTACTTGGTCTTGGTCTTGCAGGACGTCGTCGTAAAGAAGACGAAGAAGCTTAATTGGTAGATTGTTTGATAATTATCAGATGATAAGTCCGATTTTCAAAGCTGAAACAAGTACCTCTCATAAGAAAATCTCCTAGCAGGAAAGCCTGCTAGGAGATTTTTGCATGTCAGGAAGTGGACGGCAAACTGTAACCATTCAATAACGAGGTATATTGAAAAATTTTCAGACTCGAAAACTCACTGATAGTTACTAAGCTGGAGATTTCTTATTTGCACTTTTTATAGGGAGTCAGTCTCGGAGAAATCAGACACTATAATGAACTGAGTCTGGACTAGTACAATATCGCTTCTAAAACATTGTTATAAATTGATTTGGCCTTGCCTTATACTCAATGAAAATCNNTTGCAGATGGAAGCTGACGTAGTTTGAAGAGATTTTCGAAGAGTATTAGCTTTCTAAAAAAGTTGAGAAAATCAGTACCTTTATTTTTAGACAGAGCTCATGATGAGTTTTGAGAAAAAACGTTAAAAAGAGAAAAACCTCTATTGTCAAAAGTATAAGGAACTTGATAATAGGCCTTTTTTCTAAAAATAGTGGGCTTCATTGCTCCTAAAATTTAGTTTGAGAGACTAGCACAGGGTAACAGAGTGACGCCATCACGGGGCTAATAGAGATAAAATAAACAATTGATTTAGGACATTTGTTTGATAGTGGTGATAAAGTTTTAAATCTGCTACATAATTTGTGGAGTTTTTTCTATAATTAGGAGTTTAACCTAATCTGCAAATAGGAGTATACTAATAATGTAATCGTTATCAAAAGTCTAAAAAAGAATTTTTAGATGGATATCAAAATAAAAAGGGAGGAAATTATGAATAAGTTTTCAAAAACCTTGAGAGACAACTGGATCTTTCTCTTGATGGTTTTGCCAGGGGCACTCTGGTTGATTCTATTCTTCTACATTCCAGTATTTGGGAACGTGGTTGCCTTCAAAGACTACCACATGACCAGTAATGGTTTCATAGATAGTATCATAAATAGTAAATGGGTCGGACTCGATAATTTCAGATTCTTATTTAGTTCAAGAGACGCCTTTATTATCACACGAAATACGGTCCTCTACAATCTTGGCTTCATCTTTCTAGGTTTAGTTGTGTCTGTAGGGATTGCCATTATCCTCAGTGAACTCCGTTCCAAGAGAATGGTGAAGATTTTCCAAACTTCTATGTTGTTCCCTTACTTCTTGTCTTGGGTTATCATCAGTTTCTTTACAGATGCCTTCCTAAATATTGATAAAGGGGTGTTCAATCATTTATTGGAAAGTCTTGGTCTAAAAGAAGTCAACTTCTACGCTGATTTGGGAATCTGGCCTTATCTCCTACTTTTCCTAGGTATTTGGAAAGGTTTTGGATATAGCAGTGTCATGTACTATGCGACAATCATGGGAATTGATCCAACCTACTATGAAGCAGCGACAGTGGACGGAGCCAGCAAATGGCAGCGGATTCGCAATGTAACCATTCCGCAGTTGACACCATTGGTAACTGTATTGACCATCCTTGCAGTTGGAAATATCTTCCGTGCAGACTTCGGTCTTTTCTATCAAATCCCTCACAATGCTGGTCAGCTTTATAACGTAACCAACGTCTTGGACGTATATGTATATAATGGTTTGACCCAGACAGCGGACATCGGGATGGCTTCAGCAGCAGGTCTCTACCAATCAGTAGTCGGCTTGATTCTGGTGGTTCTATCAAACTTACTGGCAAGACGAGTTGATCCAAACTCAGCTTTGTTCTAGAAAGGAGGAGAATATGGCAGAAAAGAAAATTAAAAAAGAAAAAATTGATAATGTCGGCATTCACTCCTTCAGTAAGAAAGCAGATATCTTCTTCAGTATCATTTCGGGTTTGATTGCCCTCTCTTGTATCCTACCTTTTGTATTCGTTATCATTATTTCAGTGACAGACGAGAAAAGCCTCCTCCAATACGGCTACAGCTTCTTCCCATCCCAATTTGGATTAGACGGTTTTGAGTTTTTGGCACAGTTTAAGGATAAAATCTTACAAGCCCTCTTCATCTCAGTCTTTGTAACCGTAGTTGGGACATTTACAAATGTCTTTATCACAACAACCTATGCCTACGCTATTTCACGGACAACCTTTAAGTATCGCAGATTCTTTACCATCTTCGTTCTGCTCAGTATGTTGTTCAACGCTGGTTTGGTACCAGGTTATATCATGGTGACTCGTGTGCTTCAGCTTGGGGATACTGTTTGGGCCTTGATTGTTCCAATGCTTCTCTCACCATTTAACATCATCTTGATGCGTTCCTTCTTCAAGAAGACCATTCCAGAAGCCATTCTCGAATCGGCTCGTATCGATGGTGCCAGTGAGGCTCGGATTTTCTTCCAAATCTGTTTGCCATTGTCACTACCAGGTATCGCAACCATCACGCTTTTGACAGCACTTGGTTTCTGGAATGACTGGTTCAACGCCCTTCTTTACATCAAGAGTGACAACTTGTATCCATTGCAATATTTGCTCATGCAAATCCAACAAAATATGGACTACATTGCCAAAGCGGTCGGCTTGACTGGTCAACTGGGAGTTGCTCTACCGAAAGAAACAGGTCGTATGGCCATGGTTGTGGTTGCAACCCTTCCAATCGCGATTTTGTATCCATTCTTCCAACGCTACTTTGTAAAAGGTTTAACTATCGGTGGTGTGAAAGAATAGTGCTTATTGAGAAAGAACCTTTCTCAGTTCCCAACTTCCCTTGTGTGAAGTTAATACTCTTCGAAAATCTCTTCAAACCGCGTCAACGTCGCCTTGCCGTAGATATATGTTCCTGACTTCGTCAGTTTCATTGAGTATAAGATCATTACATTGTTTATAAGTTTAAAAATAAAAAAAGGAGTTTTTATCATGAAAAACTGGAAAAAATATGCTTTTGCATCTGCTAGTGTAGTCGCTTTGGCTGCAGGTCTTGCTGCTTGTGGAAATTTGACAGGTAACAGCAAAAAAGCTGCTGATTCAGGTGACAAACCTGTTATCAAAATGTACCAAATCGGTGACAAACCAGACAACTTGGATGAATTGTTAGCAAATGCCAACAAAATCATCGAAGAAAAAGTTGGTGCCAAATTGGATATCCAATACCTTGGCTGGGGTGACTATGGTAAGAAAATGTCAGTTATCACATCATCTGGTGAAAACTATGATATTGCCTTTGCAGATAACTACATTGTAAATGCTCAAAAAGGTGCTTACGCTGACTTGACAGAATTGTACAAAAAAGAAGGTAAAGACCTTTACAAAGCACTTGACCCAGCCTACATCAAGGGTAATACTGTAAATGGTAAGATTTACGCTGTTCCAGTTGCGGCCAACGTTGCATCATCTCAAAACTTTGCCTTCAACGGAACTCTCCTTGCCAAATATGGTATCGATATTTCAGGTGTTACTTCTTACGAAACTCTTGAGCCAGTCTTGAAACAAATCAAAGAAAAAGCTCCAGACGTAGTACCATTTGCAGCTACTAAGAACTTCATCCCTTCTGAGAACTTTGACTACCCAGTAGCAAACGGGCTTCCATTCGTTATTGACCTTGAAGGGGATACTACTAAGATTGTAAACCGTTATGACGTTCCTCGTTTCAAAGAACACTTGAAGACTCTTCACAAATTCTATGAAGCTGGATACATTCCAAAAGACGTAGCAACAAGCGATACTTCCTTTGACCTTCAACAAGATACTTGGTTCGTTCGTGAAGAAACAGTAGGACCAGCTGACTACGGTAACAGCTTGCTTTCACGTGTTGCTAACAAAGATATCCAAATCAAATCATTCACTAACTTCATTAAGAAAAACCAAACAACACAAGTTGCTAACTTTGTCATCTCAAACAACTCTAAGAACAAAGAAAAATCAATGGAAGTGTTGAACCTCTTGAATACGAACCCAGAACTCTTGAACGGCCTTGTTTACGGCCCAGAAGGCAAGAACTGGGAAAAAATTGAAGGTAAAGAAAACCGTGTTCGCGTTCTTGATGGCTACAAAGGAAACACTCACATGGGTGGATGGAACACTGGTAACAACTGGATCCTTTACATCAACGAAAACGTTACAGATCAACAAATTGCAGATTCTAAGAAAGAATTGGCAGAAGCTAAAGAATCTCCAGCGCTTGGATTTATCTTTAACACTGACAATGTGAAATCTGAAATCTCAGCTATTTCTAACACAATGCAACAATTTGATACAGCTATCAACACTGGTACTGTAGACCCAGATAAAGCGATTCCAGAATTGATGGAAAAATTGAAATCTGAAGGTGCCTACGAAAAAGTATTGAACGAAATGCAAAAACAATACGATGAATTCTTGAAAAACAAAAAATCATAAGATCAATTGATTTCGTGTATTCATTCCTAACTCCTAAAATAAGAATCACTGCTTTCCTCAGGTTGGTCTGGGGAGGGCAGTGATTTTTTGAAAGTTGTTGAAGCCATGTATGCTGAGGAAATGTATAAAGACTACCAAACCTAATTTATTTCAGGTTATTATAAATACCATCTAAATATGAGTGAATTTCTTGTCGTATAGATTGTAAAGAATGATTTCTAGCTGTATCAATGACACCGAATATTCTGTAATGACTACGGAAAAGTTTATCATAATCAATGTAACTTCCTATGATGATAATGTTGGCAAATTCAGAACGGAGTCGTATATCTTCTATATAAGAATACATTGTATCTGAAGATAAAAACATTGATTTTATGATAAAATAGGTAGTAGTGTTATAGGAATAGATGATACGCCTAGAAACTATAATTCTCGTTTTTGTTGATAAGTTTTCTTTAATATAAGAATTGATGTCACTTGTGATGATATATCCTAATAATGAAAAATGTAGAATTTGAATTGTATCCATATTTCTCCTCTGGCTCTATCATATCAAAAACATCCGATAGAAGATGTCGAAATCTTAGATTGTATAACTGTTAGCATGAAATGTTGAAAAATAACCATTTATGATAACTCAGATACCTTTTAAGATTTTTTCCATCATAGGATACTAGTTTTGATATGATATAGGAGAGTAAGGAGGAAAAATATGCAAGAATATATTTTAAGCCAAGGCAGAGCAGTTGTTAAAGTGCCTCATTCTAAGGTTTACTATGTGACAACACATCCTACGAAGGCACATGCTGTTATTTTTATTACAGCTGATGGAGTATTTGAGAAGTATATGAGCCTAGCTAGAGTTGAGGAAATGAGTCTGGGGAAATTGTTCAGGTGTCATAGAAAGTTTCTTGTTAACTTATCCAAAGTAATAGGATTGAAGTATGAAACGAAGACCATTTTATTTATGGATGAAAGAGTATCGGATATTATCTGCTCTAGAAGATATTTTAAAACTGTAAAAGAAAGATGGTTAAATACTAAAGGAGACGAGAAATGAATATCTTTATATTAGAGGATGATTTTATACAGCAGACTAGGATGGAAAATCTGGTGTATGATATTTTAGAGAAGAATTGTTGGGAAGTAAAGCACTGTGGTGTTTATGGTAAACCGAATCAATTGTTAGAAGATATGATGGAACGTGGAGGTCATCAACTTTTCTTTTTGGATATTGAAATTAAAAACGATGTTAGAAAAGGGTTAGATATTGCTTTGGAAATCAGAGATAGAGATCCAAATGCAGTCATTGTTTTTGTAACAACTCATTCAGAATTTATGCCTGTTAGTTTTCAATATCAAGTATCAGCTTTAGATTTTATTGATAAGGAATTGCCTGAAAGCTCTTTTAGGGAACGTGTGGAAAAGGCAATCGCTTATGTTCACAAGAATAAACATCAACTAATGACTGAAGATTCTTTTGTGTTTACAAATTCTAAAGCACTCGTTCAGGTTCCATTTTCGGATTTGCTTTATATAGAAACGTCAATGATTCCTCATAAGCTAGTTCTTTATTCTATGAGAGAAAGAATAGAATTTTACGGTAAAATTTCTGATATATTGAAGCAAGAACCCAGATTGGTTCAGTGTCATCGTTCTTTTATTGTGAATCCTTATAATATCTCTTCAATAGATAAGGAAGAAAAACTAGTCTATTTGAAGAACGGGTCAAGTTGCCTAGTATCTAGGTTAAAAATGAGGGAATTGCTGAATATAGTTAAAGATTTACATGATAGTAAGGAGTAGTAAATGTCTTTTGTGTTAGTATCTTTGAATTTTTACATACTTTTATTTCTTCATGCAAAAATTTATGGCTATCAATTGACTATAAAGAGATCTTTAGAGTTATTGCTTTTCTATTTTTTATTAGAGTTTTTACTTTTAATCTTGATTAAGACGTTCTATATCCCTGTTGTTATTACAGTACTAGATTATCCCATCTTTTTTATTATCTACACATTTTTGTTGGATAAAAAGAAGTACAGTCTGATATTGACACTTTTTTATGCTCTGTTTCCTATCACATTTTGGTCGATTATCTATGATTTCTTTGTTGATTTTATTATTCCTAATTTTGCTAGTTTAACAGACATATATGTTTATTACGATGCCACAATTTTCTCGATTTTAGCAAGTCTCCTATCTTTGCTTATAATAAAAGTTTTTCAGTATGATTTTAGCTATCTAAGAAGTAAAGTGTTGGATAAACATTTAGCTCAAATAATGAGGATTGCTAATGCTGCAATGTTGGGTTATTTTATCTTGGTTCCTTTTATTGGTTATATTAAAAAAATCTTGAACTTATCTATAAATCATTATCAAGGAGCTATAACTGCAATCTATTTCTTTTTATTTATCTATTTTGTCAATATACTGGATAGAAATGTACGTGAGGAATTGCAAAAAGATTTAGTACTTCAAAAAGAGATTCAACTTCAAAATCTTAAGAGCTATAGTAAACAAGTAGAAGGACTTTATCAAGAGGTTAGAAGCTTTAGGCATGATTATGCAAATATCTTAACAAGTTTAAAGATAGGAATAGACCGAAAAGATATTGATTTAGTTGCTCAAATTTATGACAGTGTCTTGAAAGACTCAGGGAAAAATTTAAAAGATACAAAATTTGATGTAGTGAGATTGAGAAATATAGAGGATTTATCCTTGAAGAGTTTATTAATCTCAAAATTATCCGAGGCTCAGAGTTTACTAGTGCCAGTTTCTTTGGAAATAGAAAAACCAATTACTATCAAAAAGATTGAGGAAATTGATTTTTTAACAGTTGTTTCTATATTGTTAGATAACGCGATAGAGGCCGCTGCAAGCGCCACTGTCGAGGAACCTCTAAGTGTTTGTTTTTTTGAAGATATTAGAAGTAATAAGCAAGTTTTAATTATCCAAAATCCGACCCTAGATAGAGAGATTGATGTTACAAAAATATTTGAGAGAGGAATGTCGTCTAAAGGGCAGAATAGAGGAGTTGGTTTGTCTAATGTTAATAGTATTTTGACAAAATACCCAAATATCATTCTAAAAACTACAAGTTCTAATTTTAGATTTAAACAAGTCTTAGAGATAGAAGTATAGGTGGGGATGGGTGACTTGTATCTTCTATAATCTTTTCATGATAAAACGCATAGTATCAGTCATTTTGAAATCTGATATTATGCGTTTTTATAATTCTATAGATTTTTTATGGTTTGAAAGTAGTCCGTAATTTTAATGGTGTTGTTATAGTTTCATATAGCTCTTCCCACCATCCTCCACCTGTAATCTGGTTGAGTTCAGTAGTTGTTAGTTTTTGAAATGAAGTTAGGTTTTGTTTCTTATCCATGTTATGATTCTCCTTTTTGATAAGATAATAAATAGTTATAGAGTGTTATCTGAAAATTAATCAGAATGGGTTAAAATTTTATCTTTGAAATAATCAAAATATGTTTTCTTTGCAGTTACACTAGTGACGCGACCTTGTAAGCCGTATTGGATGAGTTTACTATCCTCATTAGATAGTTTTGCAAGAGCGGTTAATTTAAAGAGATTTCCTTGCTCTGTTCTGGTAGGAGTTTGATCAATTGTCTGAAGTTGGCCGATGATGGTGGTGCAGTGATTTCCAATCTTCTCCAGTTTTAATCTTACAGTTTGTCCTTTATCTAGTAGAGGTAGATAGTCAGAAGATACGTAGTAAGTGATTAGTACTTCTCTTGTATCTGTGATGACAGGGAATATTTGAGCAATTTCTGTACCAGTTGGAATTCTATTTTTACCTTCAAATTCACTGTTTAAGTGAATGATACCTTTACTTGGAGCGGTTAAAGTATTGTTTTCTAAGCGCTGCGTTGCTTGATCTAGCTGTACTTTTAATTCTGTTAATTGATTCTCCACTGTTAGTTGTTGCTGTGAGGCTGTTTGTAAAAACTGTGTGCGGAGTACTTCAATTTTGGTTGCTAAACTGTTATCATAAGTTGCTACACTTCCGATACCAGCTTGCTGAATTTTGAGGCTTGCGATAGATGATTCAAGACCTGCAATACTTTGATTAATCTGAGATAAAAATGGCTCCTCTGCAGTTCCTTGTGTTTGTCTTTGTGAGGCTACAAGATAACGATTCAAAATTGACTGGTGCGGATTGCCAGTTGGTAAGCGTGCTCTGTTATTTATGATAGCATCTCTCAGCTCTTGATATTCTCCAATCTGTTGTTGAACTTTTGTAATTTCTTGTTCGATGGCTGATGAACTGCTATTGGCAAGATTAGCTTGATTTGAAACTTCAGTGTTAGTCTTTGAGATACCCAGTTCAATATCATGAGCTTGTTTAGTAAAATTCATAAAGGTATTATGGTAGCCAAATTCATCCTCGCCAGAAAAAAGATCAGTCGCTTTTTCTAAGCTTTGTTTCAAAATTCCAAGTCCTTCTTTTTGCTTCTCAAGTCTTTGTAATTGAGTTTCTAAGGCAGTTTTCTGACTTTCTTCCATTGTTTCAGAGTATTTGATGAGTAAGTCACCTTTTTCAACTACTTGATTTGCCACTAAATGATTAGCAAGGATAGGATTATCACTGGTTGACTGAATAGATGCAATGACACTTGTAGGGGCGATTTCTCCTTGGGAAGTAACAGTAATTTCTTTTGTGGCAACAAGGGAGAAAATCAAGATGAAAGTAAACAGTAATGAAAGAGGTATAATTAACACTGTCGCATAGTTATGGTAACGTCTCTGATAAAACTCGACGCTTCTAAAAAGATTAGGATTCATGACATTCTCCTTATTTATTGAATAGATGATGGTAGAAGCCTTGCGTCTGCATTAACTCTTGATGACTACCAACTTCAATGATTTTCCCCTGGTCAAGAACAATGACACGGTTAGTCCGTTCAGCTATACTGAGACGATGGGCTACAAAGAGAATGGTTTTATCAGTGAGGGACATAAGATTATCTATAACTTTTTTCTCAGTCAAGACATCAAGACCGCTAGTAGCTTCATCTAGTATTAAAACAGGAGCTTTAGTTAAAAGAGCACGAGCGAGAGCGATTCGTTGCTTTTGTCCTCCTGATAGACCAGCTCCATCAGAGAGCTGAGTTTGATAGCCCATAGGCATTCTTTCAATGTCTTGACGGATTTCAGCTAATTCACAAGCTCTTAGAATATCTTCTTGGCTAATCATATGATTACCGCCCAAGGTTAAATTTTCCAAGATAGAGCCATTAAAGATATAGGCTTGTTGAGGTAGGTAATTGATATGACGGCGCAAAACTTTTTTATCAATGTTTTTAATATCCTGATGATTGATGGAAATATGTCCTTTGTAGGGTTCAAAGAAATTGACAATCATTTTGGCTAAAGTTGTTTTACCAGAACCACTAACTCCAACTAGGCTAACCTTATCTCCTTGTTTAATCGTGAGATTAATATCTGTTAAGGTATCTCGTCCAAAACCATACTTATAAGAAAGGTCATCAAATTCAATATCGCCCATCAAAAAAGGTGAATGAACAGGATTTTCTTGAACTTGAAATTCAGATTCGACTAGATAGACTTCGTTCAAACGGTTATTAGCAACCTTCGCAGATTGGAGTTTGGTTTGGAGGTTGATAATATTTTCCATAGGAGTTGTAAAGTAAGAAAGAAGTGTGTTAAAGGTAATCAGCTGACCGATAGAAATTTTACTCGACATGACTAATTGAGCGCCAAACCATAGGATAAGGATATTCAGAACTAATTTTGTTCCCTGCTTTAAACTCGTTTGTAAAATAGAATATTTACTGAGTTTAAAGGATTTTTCCAAATACTCTACAAATTCGCTGTCTATATTTTGATAGCGATTTTCTTCACTCGTGAGCGACTTTATAGTTTCAATCCCGTTGATATCTTCGATAATGGCAGAGCTAACCATAGAATTACTTTGCATGACATCATGGTTCATTTTTTCGAAAGGCTTCATAAAAGAAAAGATGATGAACATGTATATAGGAATGGAAATAAGAGAAAGAAGGAAGAGATTAGGGTTTTGTGCCAGTAAGACGCCCCCTACAAGAATCAGAATAGAAACATCCAGAAAAAGAGAAAGAATGGTAGAAGCCAAGGCATCTATAATAGAGTTAGCATCTGTGAACCGTGAAATGATTTCTCCTGTACGACGTGTCGCAAAGAAAGACATAGGAAGTTCAAAAATATGGCGAATATAGGATAAAATCACATCAATGCTTAATCTCTGGCTCAGAACGGTTAGGAGATAATCTCTGGAGAAGCTCATGACTTGTTGGAGGATATAGGTGATAACCAGACCAACTGAGATGATTCCTAAAGTTGATTTCATCTGATTTGGAATGTATTCATCCAAGATTCCTTGAAGATAATAAGAACCACCTATATTGATAATCGTGACCAATAAGCTTGAGAGAACAATGTAAGCAATGAGAGATTTTTGTTTGAAAATCAGAGGAAGGAAGCTTAGTAGGCCATTCTTTTTATCTTTATGGGGTTGATAGCTGGGTTTGGGAGCTAGAAAAATAGCTACTCCAGTCCATTCAGAGAAAAAGCGTTCTTTTGACATTTTGGTGATTTTTACAGAAGAGTCAGGATCACCAATAATCAGATAGTCTTTCTTTGTTTGATAGACAACATAGTAATGTTGGAGTTTTCCTTCTTTGTTAACGTGAACGATAAAAGGATAGGGGACATCACTCATATCAAAGAGAGTTTTATCTGCTTGAACAGGTCTTGTTTCAAAGCCCATTTCATCAGCGGCTTTTACAATGCCAAGAGCAGTCGTCCCTTCTTTATTGGTCTTTGCAAGTTCTCTCAAGTGAGCTAGAGAAAAATCTGAACCATAGAATTTAGCAATCGAGGCTAAGGCAGCAACACCACAGTCTCTAGCATCTATTTGAGGAACAAATGTACGTTTATAAGAAGTCATTGGCAATTCCTTTCATATAGTGTATATGTCTATTATGCCAAACTTTGCTAAAAAACTTCTTGTTAAATCGTAAATGGTATTTATATTGTCATGAACAGTAATTTTTATTAAGTAAGATGAACCATCGATTTTTATAGTTGATGATAGTATATATTAGTTTTAGGCTTTGATAAAATTTATGAAAAACATTTCGTGATGAAAAAAAGACATTTTATGATTTTAAAAAATGATATTAGTTAATTATGATATATTGATGTTGTCAAGGTTGCAACAGGACAAAAATTAAAAATAAAAAGGAGTATTTGTCATGGATACAAAAATGATGTCACAATTTTCTGTTATGGATAATGAAATGCTTGCTCGTGTTGAAGGTGGAGATAAAGTAGGGGCTGGAGAAGTTGTTCAAGCATTAGGAATTTGTACAATAGGAGGTGCAGCTCTGGGGAGTGTTATCCCAGTTGTGGGAACTCTTGCCGGCGGGGTTTTAGGAGCACAGTTTTGTACAGCGGCTTGGGGAGCTTTTAGAGCAAGTTAAACTTTTAGCGATATAGTAGATTGGAAATAGTAGTAAAAGGAGGTGATTTATATGAAATACAGATTATTTCTTATTATTTTCTTGAGTAGTGTTTTGGATATTCTTTTAGGTACATTTTTGAAAATCTCGAATGTATCGATTGGGTGGATTGTTCTCTACAGTGGCTTATTTGAAGCAGGAGTTTTCCTTCTTGCTAATAAAGGTTTGGCGGTAAAAATCAAGGAATCAGACATTCAAAAACGCTTTAAATTTATTTTTGGAAAAACGGTATGGTTTCAAATTCTTTTGCTCATCTTTTTGGCGGTAAAACTTTATCTTGGTTTGGATGAGAGACTGATTTTACTTTATGGAAATATTTTCATTGTCTTTAATGCCTTAGTTTATCTTTTGTCTACTAGCCAAATTAATTTAACAAAGAAAGTGTGAAAAGAATGGAACAATCAGTAAATAATTTTATCATTTTATCCGATGAAAAATTAACAATGATAACAGCTGGTGATAAACAACTTGCAGACAGATTTTTAAGTGGAGTAGGAGGTGCAGTTGAGGGGCTTTCGCTTTGTGCACAGACAATCCCCTTCCCAACTCCGCAGATTTATTTAATTTGTGCAGCTGGTGGGGCGGCAGCTTCAGTTTTATGGCCACATTAGAGGATTTAGTTAGGATATAGAATTATTAATCTGGGTATCTCTTTACGCTTATACTCTCTATACTGTATAGGAACGTATCATGTATAAACACTTATTTTTTCCATATTCAAAAATCTTAGACTGGTTGACACCCTATATTCTAGTCTTGGCTTCTGACACCATTGCATTTAATGTTTTTGTGCTAACCTTTGTATCTGTAGTGGTTTTTTCTTTCCTGAATCCCATGCTAGCTTTTATAGCTATATTCTTAGGGGCTGGCTATGTTGTCGGGTTTTGGTTATTAAAATGGTTTGTTTTAGAGAGATTGGAGGTAAAGGATGACTTGTAGGAAGGTGTACTTAGTGTTTAAGTGGTTATCTTTATGGTCGTTTTCAATAAAGATTATACCTTGTTTTTGATTTTTAGTATAGTAACGTCAAATGTAGCTCCTTACATTCATTCCTAACTCCTAAAATAAGAATCACTGCTTTCCTCAGGTTGGTCTGGGGAGGGCAGTGGTTTTTTACCTTATTTAGATAATTATCCGAATTAGATGATATAAACAATATTAAAATGATAACAGATGATTAAAATATTAAAATTTCTTATATCTTTATTAATTTTTCTTAAGTAGATTTTTAGAATAAAGTAGCTTATAATAAGAGTACAATGAAAGCGCTTAACATTGTGAAAATTCATCTTGTTCTGATTTAAGAGATCTATAGATACAAATTTTTAAGCAGTCGTATATAGATGTATGTCATTTACACAGTTCTATATACTTAAAAATTTATAGAATGATCAATTTAAACGAGGTAGGTGAAAAAATGATAAAAGTTGTTCTCTATTCTTTTTAGGAACAAGAAATTTTACATGAGGTTATTCAAATGAAAAAAACACCCAATCGATGGTTAATTTTGGCAGCAGCCATTTTAACGAATCTATCTCTAGGTGCTGGTTACGCCTGGTCAGTCTTTCAAAAGGCGCTGCTAGAAACCAATGCTAGTCAAGGATGGGTTCAAGCCCAAACTTCTTTGGCCTTTAGTATTTCTTTTGCAATGGTACCTGTTGGTATGATTATTTTCGGTCCTAAGGTTGATTCAGCAGGACCTAAGAAATTTGTATTCCTAGGTGGTATTCTATTCGGTGCTGGTATGTTTGCTACTGGATTTGCTACTTCTCTTCCAGTCCTGTACCTCACTTACGGGGTTGTCCTAGGACTTGGTATTGGTTCAGCTTATGGAGCATCTACTTCAGTTGCCACTAAGTGGTTCCCAGATAAAAAAGGTTTAGCTGGTGGTTTGACAGCAGCAGGTTTCGGGTTAGGCCCGCTCATTATCGGTCCAGTTGCCAAAGCTTTGATTGCTTCTATGGGTGTTTACTCAACATTCAAAGTATTGGGTATCATTCTTCTAATTGTTATTTGCACTTCTTCATTGGTAATGGAAAAAGCTCCTGCAGCAGCGTCGGCAGCTGGAACAGCTCAACCAGAAGGTAAAACTTACAAAGAAATGCTTCGTGATGGAAATTACTGGCTTCTATGGTTGATTTACGTTCTTGGTGCTACTGGTGGAATGATGATTATCGGTACTACAGCATCAATTTCTGACCAGTATAAACTTGTAGGAGAAGCTACACTATTCGTTATGCTGGTATCTATCGCTAATACATTTGGTCGTATCTTCTGGGGTACGGTATCTGATAAGATTGGTCGCTATCCTACCGTTATTGCCATGTTTGGAGCGGTTGCTACTGGTTTGTTGCTCACAGCCTTATTCAAAGGTCCTGGAAGCATCTTGGCCATCCTTGGAATTATGATGGTTGCCTTGTCATTTGGAGGCTTCCTCGGTTCATTCCCAGGAATTACTGCTGAAAACTGGGGAGTTACATACGTAGGGACAAACTATGGATGGATGTTTACTGCTTATGGCGTAGCTGCTATTGCTGGTCCTCAGTTAGGAGCACGTCTTGCACAGGAAAACCAAGGAGATTATACAATGGCCTTCTTTATCGTTATCGGCATGGCTATCCTTGGTATTCTACTCCAACTGTTCTATATGGCTAAAGCTAAAAAAGTTTAAAAATGAATCCTTGGAAAATCCAAGGATTTTTTAAAATATGATTGATACTAAGTGTAGTGTACAAGAAATTTTTTTCTAAATTGAAATATAGCAATTTCCAGTCAAATAAATTGCATTCGTTTTCTCAAGCAGGTATACTAGTATGGATAAATAAAAAATTTAGAAAATTTAAGAATAGAAAAGAGAACAAATCTTATGGCAAAAGATATTCGTGTCTTACTTTACTACCTTTATACTCCAATTGAAAATGCAGAGCAATTTGCTGCAGACCACTTGGCTTTCTGTAAATCAATCGGCCTTAAAGGCCGTATCCTAGTCGCTGACGAGGGAATTAACGGAACAGTTTCAGGTGACTATGAAACAACTCAAAAATACATGGACTACGTTCACAGCATCCCAGGCATGGAAGACCTCTGGTTCAAAATTGACGAAGAAAGTGAACAAGCTTTCAAGAAGATGTTTGTTCGCTACAAGAAAGAGATTGTCCACCTTGGTTTGGAAGACAACGACTTTGACAATGACATTAACCCACTTGAAACAACAGGTGCTTACTTGTCTCCAAAAGAGTTCAAAGAAGCCCTTCTTGATAAAGATACCGTTGTCCTTGACACACGTAACGATTATGAGTACGACCTAGGACATTTCCGTGGGGCTATCCGACCAGACATCCGCAACTTCCGTGAATTGCCACAATGGGTTCGTGATAACAAGGAAAAATTCATGGACAAGCGTGTCGTGGTTTACTGTACAGGTGGCGTTCGCTGTGAGAAATTCTCAGGCTGGATGGTTCGTGAAGGTTACAAAGATGTTGGTCAATTGCACGGAGGAATCGCAACTTACGGTAAAGACCCAGAAGTCCAAGGTGAGCTTTGGGATGGGAAAATGTACGTCTTTGACGAGCGTATCGCCGTAGATGTCAACCATGTCAACCCAACTATCGTAGGGAAAGACTGGTTTGATGGAACACCATGTGAACGTTATGTCAACTGTGGAAATCCATTCTGTAATCGTCGCATCCTGACGTCAGAAGAAAATGAAGACAAGTACCTTCGTGGATGCTCACACGAGTGCCGTGTTCACCCACGTAACCGCTATGTTTCAGAAAATGAATTGACACAAGCTGAAGTGATCGAGCGCCTAGCCGCTATCGGTGAAAGCTTGGATCAAGCAGCTACTGTATAAGATCAAACAGTCCTCAGGGGCTGTTTTTCTATGCTTTGTACTCAAAAATCTAAAGTTTGTTTCTGTATCTTTCAGGAAAATAAGGTATACTGTATGTAAACGATTTCAAAGGAGCCCAGTTATGGCGAAAACATTTTTTATTCCAAATAAACAGAGCATTTTAGGAGAACAGGAGATTTTGACTGCCAAGTCGATCTTGGCCTTGGTAGATGGCTTGGAGTCACATAGCTATGATGCAGTCTATCTCCGTCAGCCTCTTAACCGTCTCGAATATATCGAGTGTGCGATAGTGGGGCAATCACAATTTCTCTTTAAAGTTAGCTATGCTGATGGTCAAAAGGCTTACCGTATCGATCTTCCTGACCTATTAACGAAGACAGACTGGCGGATTATCAAGTCGTTTTTAGATGCCCTGCTTGCTTATACAGGAACTGAGATTGAAGGACTAGATGGTTTTGATTTTGAAGCGTATTTCCAGGCAAGTATTCAAGCCTATCTAGCAGACACTGTAGCCCATTTTACGATTTGCCAAGGAATTTTTAATCCTGTTTTCTTTAGTCATGAGGATTTGAAAAGCTTTTTAGAGGAAGATGGCTTGGCTCAATTTGAAGCGCGTGTACGTGCGGTTCAAGAGACAGATGCCTACTTTGCAAGAGTTTCCTTCTATCAGGATGGAGGAGGGCAAGTGCATGGCGTTTACCATCTGGCTCAAGGAGTCAAGACAGTGTTGCCGAGAGAACCATTTGTTCCTGTAGCCTATATGGAGCAATTGGTGGATAAGGAAGTCCAGTGGGAAATCGACTTGGTTCAAATTACAGGAGATGGCTCTAAACCAGAAGACTATGAAGCCATCGCTCGCTTGGACTATGCAAAATTCCTAGAGTCATTACCATCAGAATCTTACCACCAACTAGATGCCAATCAATTAGAAATACAACCCATCTTAGACAAAGATTTTAAAGCATTAGCACAAGAAGAGTAAAGCAGAAGCAGGTCAATCGACTTGCTTTTTGATATATAAAAAATCCTGCCATGGAAGACAGGATTGCTACTCAATGAAAATCAAAGANNGACTGACAAAGTCAGGAACATATATCTACGGTAAGGCGAAGCTGACGTGGTTTGAAGAGATTTTCGAATAGTATGAAGTTTAAAGAAAGGTTAAGATACGGAGATAATCCCCAATCAGTGCCACTTCAGCTACAAAGAAGAGGAGGATAATGACTCCGTTCACAAGGACAGATAAGAATAACTGATAGAAGGAGTCGGTTTCACTTGCTTGACTAGGTCTCGTAATGATATGGAGGCTAGCAAGCAGAATGATTCCAATGCTAATCACACACAAAAGGGCTGAAAATCGTAGGCTATCAAAGAAGGCAAAGAAACTAGCAATGGCAGTTAGGAAGATTGGAATTGCCAAGAGTTGACTATATTGTTGGAGAACCTTTTCTAGCGTCCAGTCCTTTTCTTGGTAGATAAATCGTCTCACAACGAAACTGCCCAAGAGGAATGAAAAGAAGAAGAGTGTTGTTGCTACTAGGATAGAGATAATCGAAAAGAGATTTAATGAAGCAAATTGTTCAGGGAAGTGATTATGCATAGTTGCTATATGTCCATAGTAAGCATGTTTGATGTGGTAGATACTAAAGAAAAAGGAAGATGCAGAAAACAGAATGAGCAAGAGAAAGGCTGTGTAGCTGTGTGTGCTACTTGTTTCAAGCTTGCTTGTAGGAGATTTGAGAGCCTCCACTAGCCAAGACCAAAAATCAAGCACTTGCTCTTTCCATCTATCCGTAGATTTTGGAGCTTGGTCGGGAATATAAGGACTTTCTAAGGATTTACTGAGAAGAAGTGGCTCTTTCGTAGTTGTTTTTTGCTGAGGAAGTGCTTCTGGACTCTCTTCAGCTATAGTGACTTTTTCTGTTTCTTTAGAAAGGTCTGGCTCTTCTTCAGTAGAATCTAATGCTTTCTTTTCTTCTATTTCTGTTCTCGTTTCACCGTCTTCAGGCGTTTCAATTGTCTCTTCTTGCTGGCTTTCCAGTTCGACTGCAGCTTGAGAGACTTCCTCCTCTACTTGAGTATTTTTTTCAATTGGTGTATCGAGATCGGCTATCGTTTCTTCAGCCTTGTCTGCAACCTCTTGAGCTTGCTCTTCAGGCTTGTTCTTGCTTGTTGTTTTTACAAAATCATTACTTTCAAACCATTCTTGTTTCATGGTAGAACCTCCTTTTTAGTTAGATAAATATGCTTCTATAGTAGCAGATGTAAGCGTTTTTGTCAACGTCTGCTTGGTGTGGATATTAGTTCAATATCATCATCAGATCTAGCAATGAGTTGATCCTTGACATCGGTTTTTTCAGTTTTGTAAGGGTTGCTTAATTCCGTGCCTCTTGATTCAGGCTCTTCTCTTGTGAATTGGAAGATAGAACCGTAGTTACTTGAGATGTCCCAGTTAATTCGTTGGCTTTCTTTCTGGTCTAGGATGATTCTGAAATAATCTTTGGCAGTTAGTTCAACCTTACCATGGACTTGGATATTTTCAGCGTGGAAGTGATTCTCTGTTGACTCTAGCTGACTATCTGTAAGGTCTGTATCAAAGATATTGACGATATTGGGAGTTGTGAGTTTACTGTTTTTGATACGACTTCCTTCAATTCGGAGGATATAGCTGTTTGTATTGAGGGTCGCATTTTCAAGGCTAGCATTTATGATGGTGGTTTGTCCACGATTGCTTGAGATGTTGATCCCTTTTAGAGTTCTCCCTTTTGGCAGTCTGAGAATAACTTCTTCAAAACGACTAGAGTAGCTACTTGCGATATGAAGAATTCCGCCAATTCCAGAAGAGATAAATGGACTTTCAGACAGTTTCTTATCAGTGAGACTCAGAGTTCTATCGTTCTGATTGGTGATAAGATCATGGTGAGCAGAAAGAGATGGATGGTAAGAAATGTGGATTTGATCATCGAAAGAGTCTGTGATGGTCAGCGCGTGTTGGTGGAGAGTGATTTCTAGGTTTTCGACTTCCTTGCCAAAGGTTAGTTCTTCCGTACGGCTATCATAGACAGGTTCTTTGGACAAGGAAAGTAGGCTCTTAATCCCATCAGATTGGATACCTACAAAGAGCAGGATAAAGCCGATAACGGTAGTCACCACACCAAAAATGAGAAATCCTTTTGTCAATTTACGCATGCTGGTCACCTCTCTTTCCTTTTTTAAGAACAAATTGCACCAAGCGAACAATGAGTAGACCGAAGAAGCGAGCTACATAGGAAATACCTAGTAAGACTAGTGAAGAAGCACCGATAGCCAGTAAACCAGAACCGAAAATCAAGATAAAGGCTGATTTGGCTTGGGCTAGGACAGTGAAACTTTCAACTAAAAATAGGAATCCGCCGATGATACCCAGTATGGAAACCGCAAAGAAAGCCAAGATGACAGTCAAGGCTGCCACAAAGATTGCGAACAGGGACACGAGGATGGCGATTCCCAGAGGAATACCGATGGGTGCTGCAAGGAGGGCTAACAAGGCGATATGCAAAATTTGTCGGTTATTTTTTTGAGCAGGTGCCTCATTGATTTTTTTATCGAGAAGATTAGAGAGAACTTCGTGGGCCGCTTCTTTGGGAGTTCCCAAACTAGCAATGAGTTCTTCTTCTCCTTCGACTCCAGCATCGTCAAAGAGTTCCCTGAAATAGTCCATGGCTTCAATTTGGTCAGCCTGAGGCAGTTTTTTGAGATAAAGTTCTAGCTGAGTCAGGTATTCAGTTCTTGTCATGGCGGATACTCCCTTCTATGATGCCATTGATGGTGTCTGTATAGAGTGTCCATTCATCTTTTAGGGTCAAGAGTTGCTCTATACCACCATTTGTCAAGGAGTAGTATTTGCGCATGCGACCTTGGAACTCTCTAGAATAGGTTGTCAGAAAGCTATTGCCTTCCAATTTTTTTAGGATAGGATAGAGTGTGGATTCTTTGATATTAGCGATCAGCTTAATGGTTTGGCTAATCTCATAACCATAAGAATCCCCTTTTTCCAGTACGGCCAAGATGAGAAATTCAATCAAGGCAGAGGATGTTGGAAAGTACATGAGAAACCTCCTTTTCTAATGTGTAAGATTTTTATATATAATTTTTCTACACATACATTGTACATCTAAAAGAAAGCCCTGTCAAGAGAAATGTGTAAAATTTTTATATATAAAAAAACTTCTAGGAAAAACTAGAAGTTTAAAGGATTTTATCAGCTCTATCCACTGTAAAGAGGGCTACAGTCATCAGGATATCGACGAGTAAGAGGGCAGCTACAGCTGGCACCCAAGAGTGGAAAAGGTCAAAACTGTAACCAAATAGCGTTGGCCCAAAGGCTGCTAGGATATAGCCTCCTGTTTGAGAAAGGCCGGACAATTGGGCTGTCTTTTCAGGGGCGCTTGTCTTGAGTGAAAAGTTGACCATGAGATAAGGGAAGAGGGCACTGGTTGCGGTTCCAATGAGAAGATGGATGGCAAGCCAGTAAATGAAATGATTGATTGGGAAAAAGAGCATGGAAATACCGATCACACCAGCCAGTGAAACCAGAGTGAGCATGAGCTGACGGTTGCGAGTAGATAAACTAGTTGTCAGGCTTGGGATGGTCATTGAAAAAGGAATGCTGATCAGCGAGAAGATAGAGGTCAGCAAACCAGCTTCGTGACTGGATAGACCTGCATGGATGGCCATGGTAGGTAACCAGGTCATAGCGGTATAAAAGAGCAAGGATTGAAAACCTGCAAAGATAATCACTGCCCAGACCTGTTTATTATGCATGACCTTTGTTTTGCTTTTTTGTTTGGTTTGTGGAGCCAGTCTGTGATTATAGCGGTGATTAGGGAGCCATACTAAAAAAGTTGCTAGGCAGAGCAGGGTGAGGAGGATGATAAGTCCTTTCCAAGAGCTTGCTTGTGTAATGGGCACAGCCAGATAGGAAGCCAGAGCTGTCGCAATCCCCATAGACGTCACATATAAGGTGGTCAGAAAACCAATTTTCTTTGGCTGATTAGCTTGGATAAGACTAGGAAGCAGCACATTAATGACTGCGATACTTGCCCCAACCATCAAGGTTCCTAGATAGAGGAGAGGTAAATTGATTAGTCGAATAAGTGAGCCAATGGTTAAGAAGAAGTGGCTGTAGGTAAAGAGATGCTCCAAGCCGATTTTCTGAGCTAGTCGGGTAGAAAAGAGTGAGAAGAGGGTAAACATGAGGAGAGGAAGGCTGGTCAAGACACCAAGTGAACTAACTTCTACCCCCAGCCCTTGCGAAATATCTCCCAAAATAATGGGTAGAACAGTAAAAGGAGTCCGCAAGGAAACACCAATCAGGATAATACCTGGAACAAAAAAGAGTGATTGTTTTTTCATATAATACCTCTTCTAACTGATTTTAATAACAGCTTATTTTAAGGCTTTTTCACTATAATGTCAAGTAAGGTTTCTGGCTTTCAAGATAAAAATGGGAAAGTCTTGAAAATTATGATAAAATAGTGGAAGGAAATTTATACATTGGAGAAAAACTGTGTCTGAAAAGCAAAAAATCAGCGTATTGATGTCGGTCTATATCAAGGAAAATCCGACATTTTTAAAGGATGCTATTGAGAGTGTTCAAAATCAGACCCTGAAACCGAGCGAATTGGTTCTGGTTGAGGATGGGCCTTTGACACCTGAGCTCTATCAGGTATTAGACCAGCTTGAAGCTGAGTCTGATATTCCAGTGAAACGCTATCCTCTTGAGCAGAATCAAGGTTTGGGTCTGGCTCTTCGACAGGGTGTTTTGCAGTGTCAGTATGATATTATTGCCCGTATGGATACGGATGATATAGCTGTTCCTGACCGTTTTGAGCAACAGGTTCAGCTAATGGAGAAGGATAAGCTCGACCTATTAGGTGGACATATTGCAGAATTTATTGACAATCCTGATGAGATTGTTTCTTACCGTCGTGTTCCAACCCAGCATGCAGATATTGTAGCTTATCAAAGGATGAGAAGTGCCTTTAACCACATGACTGTCATGTTCAAGAAGGACATGGTTCTCAAGGCAGGCAACTATGAGGATGGCCTTTATATGGAAGATGACCTCCTCTGGCTCAACATGATTGCTGCAGGAGCCAAGACTGGAAATCTGGATCAAATCTTGTGTCAGGTTCGTGTCGGAGCAGGGATGTTTGAGCGTCGTGGGGGACTGCGTTACCTCAAACTCTATCGTCAAGCTCGTCAGCGCATGCTGAACCGAGGGCAAATTTCTTACATGGAGTATGCCAAGAGTGTTGCCATTCAGATGGTTGTTGCTCTTTGTCCAGGATTTGTCCGACAGTTTATTTTTATGAAACTGTTACGAAAAAGCAAGTAAAAGATTGTAGCAAATCGTAAACTGGATAAAAAGTGTTATAATAACAATGTAATTATTCGGCTCTTTTAAGGAGGAGTAAATTTCTATGAATAAAAAACTCACAGATTATGTGATTGATCTGGTGGAAATTTTAAATAAACAACAAAAACAGGTTTTCTGGGGAATATTTGATATTTTGAGTATGGTGGTTTCCATCATTGTATCTTATATTTTATTTTATGGGCTGATTAATCCAGCACCTGTTGACTACATTATCTATACGAGTTTGGCCTTCTTGTTTTATCAATTGATGATTGCATTTTGGGGCTTGAACGCGAGTATTAGTCGTTACAGCAAGATTACGGATTTCATGAAAATCTTTTTTGGTGTGACTGCCAGCAGCGTCTTGTCATATAGTATCTGCTATGCCTTCTTGCCACTCTTCTCCATCCGTTTCATCATTCTCTTTATCTTGTTGAGTACCTTCCTGATTTTATTGCCACGGATTACTTGGCAGTTAATCTACTCCAGACGTAAAAAAGGCAGTGGTGATGGAGAACACCGTCGGACCTTCTTGATTGGTGCCGGTGATGGTGGGGCTCTCTTTATGGATAGTTACCAACATCCAACAAGTGAATTAGAACTGGTTGGTATTTTGGACAAGGATGCTAAGAAAAAGGGTCAAAAACTTGGTGGTATTCCTGTTTTGGGTTCATATGATGATCTGCCTGAATTAGCCAAACGTCATCAAATCGAGCGTGTTATCGTTGCGATTCCGTCGCTTGACCCGTCAGAATATGAGCGTATCTTGCAGATGTGTAATAAGCTGGGTGTAAAATGTTACAAGATGCCTAAGGTTGAAACTGTTGTTCAAGGACTTCACCAAGCAGCTACTGGCTTCCAAAAAATTGATATTACGGACCTTTTAGGTCGTCAGGAAATTCGTCTTGACGAATCGCGTCTGGGCGCAGAACTGACAGGTAAGACCATCTTAGTCACAGGGGCTGGTGGTTCAATCGGTTCTGAGATCTGTCGCCAAGTTAGCCGTTTCAATCCTGAACGCATTGTTTTGCTCGGTCATGGGGAAAATTCAATTTACCTTGTTTATCATGAATTGATTCGCAAATTCCAAGGGATTGATTATGTACCAGTGATTGCCGATATTCAAGACTACGACCGTCTGTTGCAAGTCTTTAAGCAGTACAAGCCAGCTATTGTTTATCATGCAGCTGCCCACAAGCACGTTCCTATGATGGAGCGCAATCCAAAAGAAGCCTTCAAAAACAATATCCGTGGAACTTACAACGTTGCTAAGGCTGTTGATGAAGCCAAAGTACCTAAGATGGTTATGATTTCGACAGATAAGGCGGTTAATCCACCCAATGTTATGGGAGCAACCAAGCGCGTGGCGGAGTTGATTGTCACTGGCTTTAACCAACGTAGCCAATCGACCTACTGTGCAGTTCGTTTTGGGAATGTACTTGGTAGCCGTGGTAGTGTCATTCCAGTCTTTGAACGTCAAATTGCTGAAGGTGGGCCTGTAACGGTCACAGACTTCCGCATGACCCGTTACTTCATGACCATTCCAGAAGCTAGCCGTTTGGTTATTCACGCTGGTGCTTATGCTAAAGATGGAGAAGTCTTTATCCTTGATATGGGCAAACCAGTCAAGATTTATGACTTGGCCAAGAAAATGGTCCTTCTAAGTGGACACACTGAGAGCGAAATTCCAATCGTTGAAGTTGGAATCCGTCCAGGTGAAAAACTCTACGAAGAACTCTTGGTATCAACAGAACTTGTTGATAACCAAGTTATGGATAAGATTTTCGTTGGTAAGGTTAATGTCATGCCTTTAGAATCCATCAATCAAAAAATTGAAGAGTTCCGCACTCTCAGTGGAGATGAATTGAAGCAAGCCATTATCGCCTTTGCCAATCAAACAACCCACGTTGAATAAAAAAGAAAAGCGCATATTATCAAGTCTTGAACCTAGGTAATATGCGTTTTGTTATGTATAGATTGCCTCATTTTCTTCTGAAATGGAGTTGTTGCCCAGTCTATGTTATTGAAAATAGGCCAAAACTTCTATGGGTTTGTGGGCGATATAATCAGGCTGATAGTTTAGCAAATCTGCTTGCTCCCCAAATCCCCAAGTGACGGCCAATTTCTGAATGCCTGTTTCTTGAGCTCCAAGCATATCAAACTTGGTATCTCCGATGATGGCTTGTTCCGGTGCTAGTTGATGTGTCTGCAAGGCTTGGCGAATGACATCTGCCTTATGGGGTGCTTCAGAGCTGGAGCCATAAATGCCATCAAAGAAATGATAGATTCCCAAGTTTTTAGTCATGTCTTGAGCGGTTGGAGTATTCTTTGTAGTGGTGATATAAAGAGGGTAATTGCTCGATAACTTCTCAAGCAAGTCTACAATCTGAGGAAAGAGTTGAGCTTCATGGATGCCTTTCTCCTTATAGTAAGAACGGTATATCTGAACAGCCTCAGAGATTAGTTCTTTGGGAAGGCAAGTCGCAAAACTACTTTCGAGGGGCGGCCCCATAAAACCACGAATCGTTTTGGCATCAGGGCTAGGCACCCCCAGCTCCTTAAAGGTATGGGTAAAGGCATTGTGAATCCCGATAGAACTGTCGACGAGGGTTCCATCCAGATCGAAAAAAATCGCTGTGATAGAGGTCATGGTTTCTCCTATTTGATAAGCTTATTCTCCGAAAATTTCTTTTTGTAAGCGACGACCAGTAGGGGTGGCAGCGAGTCCACCTTCAGCTGTTTCACGAAAGGCGGTTGGCATGCTTGCTCCTACTTGGTACATGGCATCGATAACCTCATCTACAGGAATTTTAGATTCGATCCCTGCCAAGGCCATGTCTGCTGCGATGAAGGCAAAGCTAGCTCCCATGGCATTGCGTTTGACACAGGGAACTTCGACCAAGCCGGCAACAGGGTCACAGATGAGGCCCAGCATATTTTTAATGACAAAGGCAATGGCCTGACTGGCCTGATAAGGTGTTCCACCAGCAGCTAGAGTCAAGGCGGCGGCACTCATAGCAGAGGCAGAGCCGACTTCGGCCTGACAGCCACCTTCAGCACCTGAGATAGAGGCGTTGTTTGCGATGACTAGTCCAAAGGCACCCGCAGCAAAGAGGAAATCCAGCTGTTGCTCGTGGCTGAGGTCTAATTTTTCAATAGCAGCAGTTAGAACTGAAGGCAGACAGCCAGCACTTCCAGCGGTCGGAGTGGCACAGACCAAGCCCATTTTAGCATTGTGCTCATTGACTGCAATGGCATTTCGGGCAGCAGAGAGAATCGTGTAATCTGACAGAGTTTTTCCGTTTTTGATGTAATGATCCAGTTTGGCAGCATCTCCACCTGTCAGGCCACTACGAGATTTATTTTCATTGAGACCAAGTTGGACAGAGGCTTTCATGACTTCCAAATTGCGTTCCATGAGAAGGAAGACTTCTTCACGTTCGCGACCGGTCAATTCAAACTCTGTTGTAATCATGAGTTCTGCGACATTTCCTTGAAAGTCTAGTTCTGCCTGCTCGACCAATTCTTTGATAGAATAAAACATGCTTCCTCCTATTTAAAGAAATTGACATTGTGGAGATGAGGGATTTTTCGAATTTCTTCGATGGCCTCATCACAGTTGCGACTGTCAACTTCGATAATCATAATGGCTTTTTCACCAGCTTTTTCACGAGTAACATTCATCTGGGCGATATTGATACCATAGCGGGAAAGGGCCTCTGTTACGAGGGCAATCATACCTGGAATATCTTGATGAACAATGATGATAGTCGGTGTATTCATATTGAGAGAGACGGCAAAGCCATTGAGTTCGGTTACCTGAATATTCCCGCCACCGATAGAAATACCAGTCACGCTGATGGTTTTGTGAGTATTTTTGACGGTAATTTTAGTGGTGTTTGGGTGAGGGGCATTGCTGTCTTTCTGAATGGTCCAGACAATCTTGATGCCGCGCTTGTGGGCAATTTCCAGGCTGTTTGGGATTTCAGGATCATCTGTATCCATGCCTAAAATACCTGCAACAAGGGCTAGGTCTGTCCCGTGACCACGATAGGTCTTGGCAAATGAGTTAAATAGTTGGAATTCGACTTCTGTCGGAGTATCATCAAAAATGGAAGAGACAATCTTCCCAATACGAACAGCTCCAGCGGTATGGCTACTAGATGGGCCAATCATAACTGGTCCGATGATATCAAAGACAGATTGAAAACGAAGTGATTTCATCAGTTTCCCCTTATAAAAATTCTTATCTCTATTATATCAAAGAATGAGGGGCTTGGCTTTAATTGTAGATGAAAACCTTTCTAATACCTCAAATAGCATAAAAATAGTATCTTTTATGACAAAAAACACCTTATTTAGGGAAATAAAAAATAATTTTGTAATATTTCTACATAAAAGTGTCAAGAAACGGTAATATTTAAAGGGTATGATAGAACTATAGAAAGAAGGAGAATTTTCAAATATGAAATCAACAACTAAAAAGATTAAAACAACTCTTGCAGGAGTAGCTGCCTTGTTTGCAGTATTTGCTCCATCATTTGTATCTGCTCAAGAATCATCAACTTACACTGTTAAAGAAGGGGATACACTTTCAGAAATCGCTGAAACTCACAACACAACAGTTGAGAAATTGGCAGAAAACAACCACATCGACAACGTTCATTTGATTTATGTTGGTCAAGAGTTGGTTATCGACGGTCCAGCAGCGCCAGTAGCCCCAGCTTCAACGACTTATGAAGCTCCAGCAGCCCAAGATGAAGCTGTTTCAGCTACAGTGGCAGAAACTACAGAGGTAGAGGAAGAAACTCCAGCAGTAAGCGAAACAGTAGCAGAAGAAACTGTTGCTTCAACTGTCAGCGGATCTGAAGCAGAAGCTAAAGAATGGATTGCACAAAAAGAATCAGGCGGTAGCTACACAGCTACAAACGGACGTTATATCGGACGTTACCAATTGACAGATTCATACTTGAACGGTGACTACTCAGCTGAAAACCAAGAACGTGTAGCAGATGCCTATGTTGCAGGACGTTACGGTTCATGGACAGCCGCTAAAAACTTCTGGCTTAATAACGGCTGGTATTAAGAAATAACGAACAGAATAATATGAAAAGGTCGAGGAAATCCCTCGACTTTTTATATGTCCTTCGCTTGATAATAGTTCTCCACTTCTTTTTTGAGATGAGACAGCATAGAAGTTTCCTCGGTCAGCTCTAGAAGTGAGAAACCTTTTTGGATAGATTTAGCATCATCCCTACAAATTCCGATACGGACATAGCAGATAGCAAGCCTATCGTAGTGCTTCTTTTTCTTGGCATCCTCTAGTAAAGTATAGCAGATTTGTTGGCACATGTTTTTGTCTTGATGGTATAAGTAAATGGTGGACAGATTGAGTAGGATTGCCATTCGTAAGTCATATAAATGTTGATAGTTTTTATAGACTTCCAAGCGTTGCAAGATTTTTCCAGTAATGAGATGGAGGTGTTCAATAGGAAAGCTGAAAAGGATGGTATTGAGGATTTTTAGATCATTTTCATACCATGTACCTTGTTTTTCAATTTTTTCCCAAAGTTTTTTGACAGTCTGTTTCACTTGGTCTGACAGTTGCTCTGTACCATGTTGACGGATATGAATGACAATTTCCAGCATATCCCTTATTTCTTCTATAGGCAGGTCGTGGCGGGTATTGAGATAGTTTTGGCATTTTTGAAATAGTTTTTCGAGTTCACTAGTTCCTAGGATTGAGCTCATATTGAGATAAGTTTGCATGATTTCTGTTCGTTGGCTTGGTTGATAGAGGTGGCAGATATAGTCAAACTCTTCAAAACTCATATTGATTTGCCGGAGAAGAAACTCCATATTTTCATATTTGGGAGTTACCTTGCCGCTTTCAATCTTTGATAGGCTGGTTCTTGAGAGGATATTCCCACAGACCTCTTCTTGGGTTAAGCCTTTTGACTCACGTATTTCTTTATAGACCTTTCCGAAATCATAACGCATGATTTTCTCCTTTTCGTGAAAAAAGTTAACAAATAATAAAATTCAATTAAAAATATTGTATCATAGTAACAGGAATAGTAAAAAAGAAAACTAAAATAATGTGTGAAAAAAGTTAACTAATTTTAAAACAGAGTAAAGAAGAGGTATACTGTAGATACAAAATACAGGGAGGAATAAAAAATGGAAGTTATAAATGTAAGTAAGCATTATGATCATTCAATCATTCTCAAAGATATAAATTTTGAACTTAATAAGGGTGAAATTGTTGGTCTAGTAGGGAGAAATGGAGTTGGTAAGAGTACATTGATGAAAATTCTTGTTCAGAATAATCAACCGACTGCAGGGAATATTATAAGTAGTGATAATGTTGGGTATTTAATCGAAGAACCAAAGTTATTTTTATCTAAAACAGGTTTAGAGAATTTAAAATATTTGTCAAATTTATATGGTGTTGACTACAATCAAGAAAGATTTGGGAGTTTGATTCAAGAGTTAGATTTGACTCAGTCTATTAATAAAAAAGTAAAGACCTATTCTTTGGGTACAAAACAAAAATTAGCTTTGCTTCTAACTCTCGTTACGGAACCTGATATATTGATTTTAGATGAACCGACTAATGGTTTAGATATTGAATCATCACAAATAGTTTTAGCGGTTCTAAAAAACTTAGCTTTAAGTGAAAATGTGGGAATTTTAATATCGAGTCATAAATTAGAAGATATTGAAGAAATTTGTGAGAGAGTTCTTTTCTTGGAGAACGGGCTTTTGACATTTCAAAAAGTAGGAAAAGATAGTCATAATTACTTGTTTGAGATAGCTTTCTCATCAGCTACAGATAGAGACATTTTCCTTACCAAACAAGAATTTGGGGATATTGTTCAGGAAGAGGGACTGAAAATTACTATGTCTGGGAATATTCAAAGTAGTGAGCTTTTTAAATTTTTTAACGAAAACTCTATTAAAGTAGTTGATTTTGAAACTAAAAAAGAGACGCTTAAAGATATTTATCTAAATCGTTCAAAATAAAGGAAGGTTATAATCATGAAATTAAATAAATTGAATTTTCTTAAGGAAAATATAAGAGATTTATATTCATCAGGCGTAATATATCTAGGATTGGTTATCTCGTTTATACCGCCTATACTGGTTACATTCTTTATTCTAAAGACTCAAGGGACATCACTTGGTATTAAGCATATTTCAAATTTTTATGCTATGCTCGGTATGTTAATGGCTGTTATACATGCTAACCGAATTATTAGCAGGGATTTTTCCCACAATACGATCAGTTTATTTTATAATCAACAGAAAAATCGGATGATTTACGTCTTGTCCAATTTTCTATATGCCATCTCAGTTTCCATTATCTATGCTTTGAATGGTATTGTGTTACTAGTCATCGTAAGTAAATTGGGTGTTCCAGGTGATTTAGGATTAGATTTTATTGTAGCCATTGTAGTCAATACAATTTTGTTAGTCCTATTTTATTTTCTATTATCTTACATTTTCTATTTATATAAATTGAAAAGTGGCTTGGTATTTGGTATTTTAGTAGCTTTACTACTCTTTGTCCCTAATATATTAAATACGATTATGATGAATACTAGTAATGATTTGTTTATCAAAGCGATTGAACTTCTTCCTTTTTATTCCTTACCTGTATTTGTTGCTTCAAATACGATGTCTATTAGTCAGTATCTTGTGGTAATCACTACAATCATTTTATTGTATTTTTTCACTCTCAAGAAAAGCAAGGAGTATTCATTTTAGTTTCATTTAGTATTATTT